>JAISVH010000034.1 GCA_031271685.1 Eubacterium sp.
GTTTTAACATAATTGAAGCATTCATCATTCGTAAATCGTGAAAACTTATATGAGGTAAATTATTTTCACGTAATAATCTTTTGAAGCGTTTGTATATCAATGTGCCTTTTTGATTGACAACAAATTCGCTTTCATTTTCTCTTATCTGATTCTTTATCTTTTCGAGTATGAATTTCGGAATTTTCAGTTTTCGCGTTGATGAAAATGTTTTGGTTGTTTTTACAACAATATCGCCGTCTTTGTTTCTTACTCTTGCTTGTTTAATGACTAAAACGCTCTTTTCAAAATCTATACAATCGAATTTCAAACCGCATATTTCGGATTGTCTCAATCCTAACCATACAGCAAGCAGGACCGGTATTTCAACGGGATTATTTTCTATCGCTCTTAAAAGAACGGAAATTTGTTTGTCACTCAATACAGTCACTATTTTTTTCTCTCTTTGCGGTAATCTTATGTTTAACCTTAAATCCGGAACATATATGTTCAAAACAGCAGACAACAAGCCGTTGATGTTTCTTACAGTTTTCGGCGAATGATTCAATGCTTCGTCATTTATCGCCGATTGAATGATATTGTTGTTTAATTTATTGAGTTTTAACTGCATGAGTGATTTGAGGTTATTTCTATATATTATATCATAGCCGCGAATGGTTGACGGCGAAAGAACATTGCTTTTGCTTTCGATATACTTTTCCATAGCTTCAGCAAGCGTTATATTTGTCGGATTTTTCGCAGTCTCTTTATGCTTCACCTGATATTCAAGCGCGGCTAATTCCGCTTCTTTTTGAGTGGAAGCTGTAAGTGATATATATTTGTATTTCCCGTTTGAATCACGTTCGCCGGTACTCACCTGAACACGCCAGCTGCCGCTGGGTAATTGTTTTGCTTTCGCCATATTCTCACCGTCCTGTAATTTTTTCCGCCGGAGCGGGAGGTTATTTTTATTCTGTTGACTAACAATTCTTCTTTCTTATACCAATGCAAATTCTTCTATGTTTTCTTCTAATTCTTCTTCATCTATAATATCATCTTTGATTTCTGTAACTTCGTTAATTGAAAGACTCTTTTTATATTGTTCAGCTATCAGCATTTTCTTGAAATCCGCAGAGGGCTGCAATTCCTGAACCAAATCTTCTAATTCGTCAGCCGAGACCGAAAAAAATTCTTTTCTCAAATTGACTTTATTTACTCTGTTTTCCTTTAATGTCTGATGAATATTATGTTCGAGAGCAACGGCGTTGTCTGAAAATATGGTGCAATGGACATCAAACGGAAACGGAACACTTGCATTATTAAGTTCGTTTATACGCTCCTGCCAGTCTGTACGCCTTGTCATTCCGATTTTAAACACATTTTCGCCGAAAGAACCTAAATTACTCACAACATAAATATATCCGGCTTGACCGTGCTGGAGTTTGGTTATTTTATCGCGGTTTTCATTTACCTGACTCAGCATTTCTTCTAATTCTTTTATTCTCGCCTGCAATTCAGCATTATCTGAATCATCCGCTTCCGATAATTGCTTTTGGATATTTTCTATTTCGTTTTTATATTTTTCTTCCTCTTTTTCCAATCTTGCCTGCTGCTCCGCAAGCAATTTCCTTTCCGCCGCTTCTTGTTTCATCTGCTCCCGAATTGCCGCTTGCTCAGCTTTTATTTGTTCCTGCTTGATGTAATATTCGTATTCCACATTTACCATGTTTAAAAATAAGTATTCCGCTTCGGCGATAAAACGTTTAACAGTCGCGGCTATTGTTTGATTGCCGTCGGAACATATACTGAAATATTTTATACATATTTGACGTATTGCGTTTTCCGCATTTTCCAGTTTATCATATTTTAAAGTATACAGAACGTTCTGTAATTCTGATTCGAGAGCGATTACCATAAGCCTGTAAACAGCGAGATTCGATTTTGTTGTATAACGTTCTTCGTATGTTTCGATAACTTTTTTGACTTCGCGTTTGATTTCGTTCATTTTGCGGCGAAGTTCTTTTGTATTCATACTCTGCAAAGACAACTCGACTGTCGGCGCAAGGGCTTCCGTTATCTCCGCTTCTGTTATCGCAGTTAAATCTTGATTATCAACGGCGTATTTTAAGCGTTGGTATATATCTTTAAGTTTTAATATTCTCGCTTCCTGTTTTGCTATTTCAGGATTAGATGATTCCGTCCGAATATCCGTTTTTTCATGCGTTGAGTATGATGATTTCTGTTTTTCGAGTTTTTCTATTTCTGATTTAAGTAAATCAAGTTTCTTTTGCTCTGCTTTTATTTTTTCGGTTATCTCTTTTAATTTACCGTTTTCTTCTTTCGGTGCAGTTCCGTTATCATCATAATGCAAGTCTTTATTCTTCGCTCTGCGCCCGAAGTTATATCCTATACGAATAAAAAGCCATAAACCTCCGGTTATGACGAATAGAATTATATGAGCTATAAAGGGCATTTTTTTCATAAATACCTCCGAATTTTTTATTTATTTTAAGCCGCAGAAACTACGGCTTTTATTTGTTTTTTTCATAAACATAAACTTTGTAGCTTGTCAAATCGGTTGTGTTGACATCAAGATAATAATTCCCTGCCGGTTTCTCATTCTCTAAAATTTCTTCGCCCGTTTCAGTGCCTGCACTCAATGTCATAGCAGATACATCTTGTATGGCTATATCCAATTCTCCGTCTTCGTTTTGAGATTTTGTCGCTCCCTCTTTGAGTATATATATGAGCGCAACACCTGTATCAGCTGCTGATTCAATTTCATATGTGACTTTTATCTGACCTCCGGACAATGCAAATGCCTCTCCGATTGTTTCTTCTTCATTACCCGACAATTCTGTA
>JAISVH010000017.1 GCA_031271685.1 Eubacterium sp.
ACAGCCGGCAAAATCTTGTCGGTTATCCGGCTGATGAGACTTGCCGAAGCTTCCACTCCGTAAATATCGCGCAGATGATCTTCAATGTCGCGGGTTGACATGCCCTTGGCGTACATCGCAAGAATTCGGGTCTCAATGTCGTCGGTTCGGGTTTGACGTTTCTCGATAATTTGCGGCTCAAAAGTCCCGTTCCTGTCGCGCGGAATGGCTATTTCGCTCTCACCCCACTCGCTTTTTACCGTCTTTTTTCCGTAGCCGTTGCGGCTGTTTCCGGTGTTGTTGCCCGCAACGCTGTTTTTCTCATAACCCAAATGCTCTTCCAATTCAGCTTCCAGCATTTTTTCCAAATGCTCCGGAAAACAGATTTTTGAGCTTTGCTGTTAATTCAGCCGGAGTTCCGCATTCCTCGCTCAGCAGCATTGCTAATTCCATTCCTTTTTCGTTCAACTGTGTCATGGCTTTTTCTCCTTTTTATTTATTATGGAGATTATTGCCATTTACACTGTTGGTTATAAATTATCATAAGTTTCTTTACAAATTCTAAAGATTTTCAGTTCTCTGTTTATGTGTTCGATAGCCCCTATCTGTTTTGCAAGAGCGGTATTATGAGCTTTTTCTTCTGGAGTCAGTTCATGATTTTTAAAAGTCTTAAATGGAATAATAGCATTAGGCAAAAATTCATGAGCACCCTGATAACCACTGTCTAAAATCAAAATAATTTCAGTTGGCAAAATGCCAACTAAACTCTCTTTAAACATCCAAAAATCGTATGCAATTCCTAAATCATTGTGTGCAACAAGTATTTCTAAAGTCTCAGCTTCAGCTAAAATCTGATATTTAGTCGTGTGTCGTTTTTTCCTAAGTAGGAGTTTTTTTCTAGTATTTAGGAAGTTCTATCGGTTGTTCCTCAACATCAAGCAACACAATATTTATGGGAGGTTGCCCAACATTAGGTTTAAATCTCTCTTGTAAATTCTTCCATTTAAACTCATCAGATTTGCTTAGTGTATCTTCAACCCAAATGACACACACATAAAGTTAATTTCGGAATTTGGTAATCTAAAGCCATGTGTCTCATGTCGCGATACTCTTTCCAATATTCTAATGCAATTACCAATTTTAACTCAACTGTAATTACATTTCTACTCCCTTTTGCATGAGAAAATTCATACTCTTTACGCAACACTAAATAACAACTTTAATTATAGCATAAGTGCGCATTAATGTCAACGACAATTTTTCCCCCGGAAGAGCACAAAACAATGTCCCTAGACAAATTGCAGATGAATGAAAGGAAAGTTATGCCTAAAGTCAGGATTACGTTCTTTGAAAACCCGTTTTGCTTTGCCAAATTGATTGTAAGCATTTATAAATATCAAAAGCACCGCTTTGAGCATTTCTAAACTTCTGAAAAAGCAGTTGCTTCTTCGTCGCAGACCCGCAATATAGTGCCTTATATCCGAGTTTGTTCCCTCGACCGGTATATGTATCATTTTTATTATGTATATTGCGATAATGCCTTCCCAAAAAGTCTACTTCAATATAGGCCATCCCGCCATCCGTGTAATATTTCTATGCCAACAGCACTCCATTAACCATCGCCTGTATGTGTTTTGATTTTAACTTCAAGCGCCACAATTTGACGAGGTTCGCGGCTAATCATAGTCATAACGTATGCATTCACGCCGTTTTCATAACCTTTTCTGCGGTTCTCGGAAGTTTTTTTGCCTCTTCTTTTGCCCATTGGTACGCATTTGCTTTACTCATATTTAACGCCCTACCGACACCCCTTCCCGTATTCCCCAAAGCCAGCAAACAAAGTGCCTGCTTGAGCATTTCTTCCGAGTATGCGCGGCCCTTCGGCGCAGGCGTGTATTTACTCCCGCAGATATTACAATACATCCGTTGACTCCCAGTTACTGTAAAGTCTTTTTATGCTGATTCTTTTCACTGCCGCACTTTTGGCACTTTATTTTTTTATTTTCCATAGCTTTAATAAAGGCGATTTTGCGGAAATTATTTTTGCTTGTTTTCAAGTTAATTTACTATAAAACACCGGAAGCGGCTCCGCCGCAGATGGTTGAAAGTAAGCGAACCCCCCGCCGGCTTCAACGGCGGGGTCTTTGCGTGTATACTGTGACCTATAAAATCATTATTCAAAATACGATGGAACCCAATCACCTAAAATGTCATTTATCTTAAGCTTCGGGTCTTCATTTTTAGCCTTTACTATGCGTTTGCTGATATCAACCTTGACTCCGTCTGCGTATATTGTGTTATATTCGCCGAACCGCGCGTTTACGGGATCATTTCCGGACATTGACGTCCATCCTTCGGGATTTATTATATCCTTTTCAGTTACCTTGGTATTATAAAAAAATACGGTTCCATTTGCATCCCACGGCCTGCCCAAATAAGTGGGAGTCACAATCATTTCCATATCGGGGTTTGGCTGGATAGTACAGTTATAGAAGAGATATCCTTGTTCTCCTTCTTTAGCGGCAGTTATATATCCGCCTGTACTTCCTTTGGTGTAACCGTAAAGGCTCAACGTACAGTTGTCAAACACAACGTTTCCCTGGCCGAATATATAGTCGGTGTTGCCTTCGATAAAGCAATCTTTTAAATAACTTTTAAAGACAGGGTTGTTACCGGCGCAGAGAGTATCCTGACTACCGTAGAACACGCAGTTATAAAATTCGGTTTGATCCGCCTCATAAACCATTGCGGAAGCGCGTTCGGTAGCTTCTTTGCTCTTTACGTCGGCATCTTTTACGCGCCGGAAACGGATATTTTCTTTTAAGTCCGGCTCAACGCCGTCAGCTAACTCTTCATCAGTAATATAACGGTTGAACGAGGCTTCAAAAATAATATTTTCAGCTCTGAATGCGGTGGCGGGGCTTTTTACATAAACAGTAGCTCCCCATCTGGCGGCAGAGCCTTTTTCGTATTTGTCATATGCCGACTCTTCGCTGTAAAATCCGTCTTTTATGCTGTAATATTTATATCCGATCCCATAATACCAAGTTATGGTGACATTACCTTTTTCCGGAGCGGAATTTTTGAAAGTGATATAAGGCGTGTCTATCTGAATCTGCTCGCGGTATAGACCCGGAGCGATATTAATGGTTATCCTCTGGCTTTCATCGGAGGGATTCATAGCCTTTGCCGCAGCGACAGCTTCTTTTATAGTTTTAAAATTATTATCTTTTATAGGATCACCAACGTATATATCCGCCGTATGTTTCAGAGGAGTTATTGTTTGCCTTTTTGATAACATGAATATATCTTTATTTACTGACCTTTTGTTCACCACAACGTGTGTAGACGTGATATATCCGCTGTTTGATGAAACGTTCACGCTATAGGCTCCGTCGCGCAGTTTCACTTCATATCGGGGCGAATCCGAGTTAATGACTTCCCCCGTGTACTTGTATCCGTCCTCAACATTGGTAAAAATCAAATTACTTAAATTTATAGGGTCCTCATACCCGAAGAAACTTCCGCTAACACTATACAGAGTTTTCTTTTCAAGCGTTATGTCACGGCGCGTTGTTTCATAGTTATTTATGTCCCCGCCGGATTTTACATAATAATCATTAACACCTAAAAGTTCAATATTATAAGTAACATTTGGCTCTAAAAGAGCGTTAAATGTTATAGTTCCACGGTATTTTCTTATACTCAGCGGGATTTCTTCAAAACTTTTATCGCTAGGTTTTGCTGTTCCGGTGATTTCTCCCGAAAAGCTTGGGTCTAACCCTTTTATGTTTCCCATGTATCTATACATAATATTATCAACAGCTTTAATAATTATACCCTCTTTTCCAATAATCCCCTCATTTTTCTCAATGTCAATAAATTTGCCGTCATTAGAAACGCCGATGTCCGTGGCCTTTATCTTAACCATATATCGAAACATAGGAGGCAGGTAAACCGAAAAGTTATTACCGTCAACCTTAGCGTTAAACTCATAATCAGTATTTATATTTTTAAAGTTAAGCTCAAAACTGTCGGGTTGCTTAGATATGACGGAAAAGTCGATCGTTCCGGTCACACGTGCCGCAGGCGTTCTGGTTACCCTGAAAAAGCCCGGTTTTGTGGCAGACAACCCGGAAACAAAAATTTTATAGGTTCCGTCTTTTTCAGCGTAAAAGTCACGGCGTTCCGGCGCTCTGCCGTAAGTTAGCGTTTGCGTAGCAACGCTTTCGTCCGTCAGGCATTTAAAGTTTATATTATCGGTATCTGTATTTTGCGAATAAAGATACACCGAAACCGTATCTCCAACTCTGACATTCTCAATTGTTATATAGCGCTGATTTTCTTTGCCTGCGCCATTGCAGTAATAATATCCGCCAGCCGTATATCCATCAGAGAAAACAGTGTTTTGAACCGACTGCGTGCCGTATGTTTTTTCGGGAATTGATTCCGCGTAAAGCCGGTCAGTACGCATATAGGTAAGCGTTAGGTCACCGAAGGTCGCTTCACCTCCATTTTCAGAGAACCAGCCTTTTGTTTGTCCGGATATCCCCTCCCCATAAACTCCGTCAAATTCAGACCAAAACCCTTCCGGAATATGGTTCTGATAGAGTGAGGAATCTATCGCTTGAACACACCCGAAGTCCCAAACATCGATCTTGCCGTAAGATGCGTATTCAATCCCGGCAAAGCCAATATTAGCGATTCCGGCGACAATCGCAGATGACGCAATTATACCTACGACTTTTTTTAACATAATTTTTTACTCCTTGTATAATATATTTAGGTTTTTAAAGAGATCCTACAGCTCTTTAAAACTAAGCTATTATTTTATATAATCGCGATAAGGGAAAGAGCGGCGTCGAAATAATTCATTTGATTCTCTGCTCAGCGCTCTGTTTCAAGCCGCTTTGGTTGCAAGTGTCGGCAAAAAGCCTGATCCGGTACTTTCAGCCTTTTATCAGAAGAAGATTGCCGAGGGCAAACATCATAATACTGCTGTTGGCACCGTTACTCGGAAAATGTGTAATATTCTTTATTCTTTTCTAACCGAAAATCGGCCTTACGAAGTTCGTAAATAGCTCGACTTTTCACTCTCAGGCTTGGCAGCGCCAAGCCTTTTTGACACTCATACTCTCTCAAGCTTTTTCTAAATAATATTTTTTAGAAAAAGCTTGACTTTTCATAGTTGGTCTTTCTGGTACTATACGATATAATTAATATTTTTATTGTAACATATAATTGCTTTTTGGTCAATGGCATGCAATCTTTTTATATATCAGCATAAACAATAATTAACAAAATGTTAATTATTTATTTAAAATTATTACTTATTTTTTCAAAACATTGACTTATTTGTAGATTAATGGTAAAATGAAAATATAAATTTAAAGGGGTGGTTTTGTTTGAAAAGATTAAAATGCCTAACAATGTCTTTGTCTGTTGCCTTATGCCTGGTTTACGGTTCAATAATCAGCTCGTCTGCTGAAAGCTTTTTGATCACGGTAGGGAGCGTAATAGCATCTCCGGGGGACAAAAACGTTAGAATACCGGTGAGCATTGAACCGGGCGCCGCTATCTTAGACGCGGTATTAGAATTTGAAATTGCATCAGATTTAACATTAAAACGCTTTGACGGCACAGGCGGGATGCTCGTTGACGGTCAAAGCAGCGCACGCACAAAAGTCGCGCTTCTTTATAATAATGACTTCAACGTTGGATATAACGGAACGCTTTTGGTTACACTTGTGCTTGACGTTTCCGATTCTTCGCAGCCCGGATTAAATAGGATAGCGTTATCTTCAAATTCAAGCTTTTCTAATGTTCAAAAAAAAGCGGTAATTTTTAGCAGTTCAAACGGCGGTATTGAAATAAAGACAGAAAATATCGAAACCACTGCTGACACTAATGCCGTGGATAATGTCAAACCGCCGGCGGTAACAGACCCTTCTTTAACTGTTGTTAATCCGCCGGTTGATACTCAGGACTCCGGATCTTCTTTGCCCGTTATAAAGCCGCCGGCTGAGACTTTGGCAACAGAATCTTCTTTATCCGATGCCGAGCAGCAAGAGACAGGCAACCCGTTAGACAGCGGCTCGAATATCAATGTCACCGATTCTTTAAGCGACACGTCCGTATCTAAAGAGGATAAACGTCCAACTAGACAAGAAAGTTTCAGCTCTCCCTCCGTTATTGTTAAAAATGCTATTAACAAAGCGATTAAAACCCAAAACTCTACGGTTATACTCAATAATATAAAAATTTTCACTAAGCAAGACGCTGATGCCGTTATTAAGGCTGCCGAGAGCAATGTTAAACTGTCGTCCACGGTTGTCGCAAATACGGTTAAGGATAAAAAAGTTATCGTACGATTAACTATAGATGCTTTAAAAACTACGGGGAACATAGGGTTGTCAGCATCGTCTGTCGATGCCACTGCGCAGAATATATCGAAAAAAATTACAAAAACATATAGTAATAAAGTTAAGGTTATTAATTTTAATCAAATAGGTAAATTTAATCAAAATGTTAATGTTACTTTAACAATAGACAAATCTATCATGGCAAAAAATATTAAAATATATTCTTTTGACTTAAAAACAAACAGGCTTAAAAAGCTTAAAATCACTGGCGGAAGGTTAAGTAAAACCGGGGTTTTAAGTTTTAACTTAGCTGTTGGCGGGCAGATCGTTATCTCTGATGGAGCGTTAAAGAAAAAAGTATA
>JAISVH010000075.1 GCA_031271685.1 Eubacterium sp.
CGCGATAGTCCTTGACGATTATCTGCGGCATTTTCTTTTCGGTGAGGACAAGCCGATTTATACGTTAGTTTAAACCAGTAAGGGAATGTTATATAAAAATACATTCCGTCAAACTAAAATGTCCACGATTTGTCCACGAAATTCGATTCCGAATTAGATATGGAAACACCGTAATATTTTTGACGTTAAGTTGAAAATCGTCCCAAAATGGCTTAAAATCGGGATTTATCTTAGTTTATATTTTGTCAAATTAGGTTAATTGTAACATAGGATAACGGACTTTGACTCCTGCATCTCGTTGGTTCGAGTCCAACCATCCCAACCAAGTCCAATCAGCACTTTTCTCTCATAAAATCTATTGTGTGGGGTTTTGTGAGAGAATCTTTCTTTTTTACATAATGTGCAAAAAATGAATTTAGCTAATAAAAATAAAACACCTTCTCATTGCTTAAGTTTTACTTAAAGCATTTTCTATGCTTTTTATTATATTTTTCTTGTCAGAATCCTCTATATGTGCATAAATATTCATTGTCGTGCTTATATCGCGGTGTCCGAGCCATTCCTGTATCTCTTTCATGCTGTATCTCAGATGAAGCAGCAGCGAAGCGCATGAGTGCCTCAAATCATGCAGACGTATCACACGCAGCCCGTTTCCCCGTAAAAGCTCCCGGAACTTTTTCGTGATATACTCGGGATTTAAAAGAACGCCTAAATCATTAACGCATACATAATCTTCATAGGTTCGGTTATAACCTTTGCCGGCAAAAATCTTATTATCCTCCTGCTTTTTCTTCAGGGCTGACAAATGTTCGCACAAATGTCCGTTAAGCGGCATCGTTCTGTAACTTGATTTGTTTTTCAGCACATCTGATAATTCAAGGCGGCATTTACCGTTTTCATTTAAAGGAACGACTTTATGATTTATTGTGAGCGTTTTGCTCACAAAATCTATTGCACTCCATTTTACACCTATGATTTCCGACCTTCTCAGTCCAAAATAAATGGCAAGCATCACAGGCGTTTCTATCGGAGAATCTTTAATTACCTCAAGAAGTCTGCCGATTTCCTCTTTATTATAGAAATCACCGATAAATTTTTGTTTTTTTGGTTTTTCTGCCAAATCGGCGGCATTCTCCCTGACTAAATTCATCTTTTTCGCATAAGCCAGCGCACTTCGGATGAATGCGTGATGCTTGAGAACAGTATTGGCACTGACCTCTTTCAGTTTTGCCGCATAGTATTTTTGAATGTGAAGCGGAGTAAGATTTTCAAGAGTCACACGCAGTTTTTTGAAATACGCGTAAACCTGCTTCAACAGTCTTTTATATCCGCTGTACGTAATGCTTTCTATATTCATTCTGTGAATTTCCAGCCAGTCCGCAATGAAGTCACAAAACAAGAGCGTATCTTTATCAGCGGATTCTTCCGTTTCTTTTGACGAATATTCCGCTATTTTTTCTTTAAGAACCTTTTCTGCGTTCTTTTTGTTAGCACTGACCGGCAGACCTGTGTTAATCCATTTCTGCTTCTGCTTTCCGCTTATATTAAAGCAAATAATAACATACCATTTGTCATATCTTTTTTTCAAGCTCCCTGTAACCATTTTTAATCCTCCCGTTGATTTACAGAAAAGCCCATTAATCCATATTGATTATATTATACAGCTAACAGACTTAAAAGTAAAGCGTTAAATTTTAATTTTCAGCTAAAAATTTGATAACATTATTTTTTGGAATGATATAAATGCGTCCGACCTTTTTCGCTTTGATTCTGCGTTCCGATAATAATTTATATGCCGTATTGCGCCCTATGTCAAGCATATGCTGAAGCTGTCCGACCGTAACAATATCCGGATATTCTTTGAAGATTTTTATAAAAATTCCTCCTTTTCCCATATTCGTACAATTTGAATTTTTCTGCGCATACACAGCGAACCATTTCCTGCGTTTGGTTTTTCAAACAACGTATATCAATCCGCGCTTTGCGCTGTTCAGTATCCGCAGGCACGCTAACAGAACCGGCACTGCCGGAGCTTTCATGGCATACTGTCTGCGAAGATTGTATAACTTTCGGGGCATGCTGTTCTATTTTCAGTGTGCAGGTTTTCCATACCTTTTGTCGATTGCAGAGGGAGCAGATATTTCTGTTCCCTCCCCAATCAGAAAGTGCAGGAAAAAAAGTTACGCAGGGCTGTCTGCCAGCCCGTAAAAGCATACTGCAAGAATATGCTTTTACGGAACGGCAGCCGGTGATTATCCGCTGCGCCGGGCGTGATATTCCACGCCCGGTTTTGATACGCGGGGGTGCATTACAGCAGTTTCGCTTTTCTGAATTTAGGGAAACTGTTCAATAATTCAGCTTCGGCTCTTTCCAGAACTGCATCTCCTAACGCGTCGTTCATACCATTGTAATCGTCGAATAATTCCAATGCAATCAGCATCTTTGTGTAACCCCTGAAATGCCGGAGCAGTGCTTCCATTGATTCAATATCGCAGTCTGCCGCGCCTTTGATGACGTGCAAAGGCAGCAGATTTTGCTTGTTTATGTCAGTATTGCTTTTTTTACGTCTGAAGTTATTCATATCCGTTTTTCTCCATTTCCTTTTTCAATTTTTTCAGTGCCGCATCACGCCTGTATTTTACTGTCTGCCGTATCATATTGAGCATTCTGCCGATTTCAACATCTGAAATGCTTTCGAAAAATGACAGCAGAATTATTGCGGCTTCATTCCATTTAAGCGAGCGCAGCCCCTGCGCCAGATAATTGTTCTTCACGATAAATTTATAGCCGATGACATCAAAGATACTGTCTGAAAAATAATCGTCTTCAACACTGATTTCATCAGATAAATCTTCCAAATACAGTTCATTCGCATATTTATTTTGAAGTTCTTTTATACAGTCCTGTATCTCATGTTTTATAATTTTCTTGCAGAATACTTCGCAGGCGACTTGTATCTCTTGCTTTTCCGAAGGAGATAACCCCATAGAGTTCACCTCCTTCGTTATTAAATTTTGTGAGAGGGGAATTTTGCTGCAGATTAGTTTCAACAATCCGGTCAAACTGATTTTTGCATACTCGTTCATAAATTATATACATTTACAAACGGATATAAATTTTTGATTTTTATCATCCCAAACCTAAAATTTCAATAAATTTTTGAAAAGAAAAGTTTGATGCAAATGCGTTTTTTTGGACTACAGCAGCAGGGATAAAAAATCTCCCCCTATATACATAAGACCCTGAAAAACTTCAATATGCAAAATTCTCCCGTATCGTTTACATTTTATTTACAAATACGAAATTTTGCAAACATTTTTTCATCACAAAAAGGGATAATTTGCCTTATTGCTGCTTTTTTATACGAACTGCCTCAAAAAATTTAATTTGATTTTCTTGAGGCGGACCTCTGTTTTGAATTATCGTATATCACCATTTTATTCCTTTAATTTAATTTACTAATTGTAAATCTGCTTCAATATCACTTGTGATTAATTTACAATTTATACATAAATTACTGCCGATTTGTATATTTGAATTCCGCGGATTTTTCGTCTGAAATAAAAAGCGGCACAGCACAAAATCCATACCGTATACGCTTAATACATCAGGATATCAAGCACCGCGGACAAGATTCTATGCTGTGCCGGTCATTACTTATTCAGGTAATACTTCGTTATTCTTTTTTTCCGGTGAGTGTGCTTATAAAGCCGAGCAGATGCTTCAGTACAGCTTCATCAAGCGGTTTCAGTATTTCAGACAAATCTCTGAAAACGCCCGGGGCTTTGCTGTCTTCGTCGAAAAAATCTTTCGGACTGACTTTTAAATACTCGCATATGTGGAAGAAACTTTGTACGGACGGGCAGGATTTACCGTTTTCAATGTTGTTAATATAATTGTCTGCCTGCCCCATACTCAAACTCATTTCGCGCGCTGTCACCTGACGCTGTTCGCGCAAATCTGCTATTCTTTTGGAAATATATTTTTTGTCCATGCTGAAACTCCGTTCCGCCGCTGTGTGAATAACCAAAATTAAGGCGCGGCAAACCTCATTTGACTTTTGTAAAAGATTCGGGAGAAACTGAAAGTAATTACTTCTCCGCCTAACTTCGATAAAAAACCTCCCGTAATATATTGTACATTATAAAAAAATTAAACTGCCATGTTTCAGATAGCGTTTTTCCCAGAATAATAGCTTATATCTACATTTTTTTTAAATGTACGAATTAAGCGGCTGCTATCTCATTTATAATTAAAAAACAACACGTATTTATGTAAAAAAGCCCAAATACACACACAATAATTCAACGGCGCGGAAAATATATTTTCCGCGCCGCAGACATCTTTTATTATCAGGTAATTCCGTTCATGCGGTTTATTACTTCAATCATAATTTGGGTGGCTGTAGTGTAGCCGTGAGCGAAAAATTCGATATTTTTCCCGCCGCATGACTGACTGTACAGAGCCTCCAGCACTTCAAGACGCTCATAATCCTCGGAAGTCATAGTTTCCTTGAAATAGTTTTTTTCGCGCTTGATTTGCGTTTCAAGTTCGCAGCGTTCAGGATTTCGGGATATTTTCAATTCAAACGGCTTTATTTCGCCGTTGAACATGGATTCCAAAATGGAATTATTCATAAAATCAT
>JAISVH010000092.1 GCA_031271685.1 Eubacterium sp.
CTGTTCGATCTACCTTGCCAACAACAAAGACACCTTTGATTATACCAACCAAAAAGCTTCAGAAATTTTTGCCGACTGCTGTAAGCGTTTTGGTATCCCGGTTGGCGAAATAGCGGATACAGTTTATAAAATTCCTGAGTTGACAAAGCCTAACACCACCGCCTGGGATGTTATCGCAAATGCTTTAACTCTGACCTATGAGGCTTATGGAATACGATATTATCCAATCGCTAAAGACGGCAAGCTCAGCCTTATTGAGCGTCGTCAGAATATTTTACAGTGGGTAATTGAATCCAAACATAATCTTTTGGATTACAGCTACAACAACAGTATTGAGAAGATTAAAACCCGCGTTAAAATATTGTCAAAAGAAGGTAAAGTTCTTGCCGAAAAGTCAAACGAAGAGCTTAAAAAAAAGATTGGCATTTTTCAAGATGTCGTCTCTAAAACAGATGAAATGAATGACGGCCAACTGAGCGAAATAGCCGCTAATATGCTCGCTGAAAATAGCAAGTCCACCCAAACGCTGTCAGTCGGCGCGCTCGGTCAGCCGGAAGTGATAACCGGTATAGGAGTGAAAATTATAATTGCTCCTCTCGAGATTTCTAAAACATATTATGTGGAAGAGGATACTCATACTTTTGACGGATGCTTTCACAGTATGAAATTAAAACTAAGCACTGCTGGCGACCTCTCAATTAAAAAGCCCGGCAGCAAAATTCCTAATGTTGGCGATGTCGTTGATTTTCTTGGCGGAGATCACTTTATTTCTTCATCGGACGACACGCCAAATAATCCACTAAGCGGGCCTCCTTATGCCGGTAAGGCACTCGTCACCTATATAGCGCTCGGCAATAAGCATCCTTATCATCTTGTCGGTGGAATGTATGAAAATGTTGAAGGCAATTGCAACGTTTATGGTTGGGTAAACGCCGACCGCGTTTCCTTCGGAAACGCTCAGCAAGATAACGGCGGTTCCGACAGTGCAGTGAGCTCTAATAATACGGGCAGTTCTAAAAACTCGAGTAATTCATATTACGCTAATGGTAATTCAGGCGCGTCAAGCGGGGGTTCGTCAGATGTCGCGATGTCAGGCGGCGGTTTGGGCGGTGGCGGTGTAATTTATAAAGAGTATATTAGCAGGCTTGACTCCCCTATTGTCACTAAACCCCATCTTAGTTTTTTGGCAAATTTGAATGTCGGGTCTTTGCCCATTGAGACGATAAATCCATTGATCGAGAATGATCCGATTAATTTGAATGAAGACACTCTCACTTGGTTGGATAACCAATACCTCTACTCTAATAGTTGTTTAAAGGCTCTTATTCAAAAATATAGAGAAAAAATAGATTCCTATAATGATTATAAAAATAATCCATACTATAATATGATAGAAAATATTAGGGCTGAATTTGTTCTTTTCAATCCAACTAGCCGGTATGCGAACTATCGTTTTACAGGAGCTCCTACTATTGATAAAAATTGGTCGATCGATAAGAGCGAAAGCGAACTTAAACAGCATAAAAATTTTGCTGTCAGGGTATTGCGGCTTGCTTTGGCTTTGATTCAGGAAGAGAGGCCATCGCTGAATAACGATTATTCCGTTGATAATATTGTTATGTGGAAGTACCTTGATAATCTTGGGATAATGGGTTTGTATGATACTAAGATTAATGTAGGACACCTTATGGTCGCGTCAGACAAGGCAAAAAAGGCTATCAAAGATGGGGCCCACGAGCTGAAGCCTAACAAAGTATCAAAAGGGTTTCTTGAGTATTATCCAATTGGGAAATGGTTTAAATTCACACCTAAAGGCGAAGGAAAATCAAAACACCAGTTTGACCTATTTGACATTCCGAATAAATTTGACTATGATATTTTACTGTATAATCCTAATTTTAATATAATAGGTGCAGCTATTGAAGATAATAAAACTAGCAATTCTGAAACTTTTGTTTGTGATAATCTGTTAGACGAGTTTTATCTCCTTTCAAACTCTATGACAGAAAGTGGTGCGCCCATAGAGTATGATCACACTTGTTATCTTAAAGTCTTTGGATTTGATAAAGTGAGCCCACGTAAAGAAGAGTTTTCGGTACGGTTTGCGGATGTATTTATCTCAGCTACTTATGCCGTTCCAAACTATATTAAAAATGCAATACAAATTTCAAAGTTATGGGAAAAACATAAACTATTATCTTTGGACCTTGCTCCAACGCAAGAAAATCGCCTTTATGATGAATACTCGACTTTTATTGATGGAAATGTTTATAGCAGCTATAAAATTGAATATCTGAATAAAGAAGAAGCTAAAAAGGCTTACGAAAATTATAATTTAGATTGTATAATCAGTGAAGCTGTATGGAAAATTTTGGATACAGCTGTTGACATTGTGGGAGAGGTGGCAGAGTCGCTTATAGTTTATACAGGTAAAAGTGGTGATCCTGATATGATCAAAATTATTTCAGACTTGTATGGTGTTTTAAGAGATTTTGACATAATTAGTGATGACGGAGCAATGGAAAGATTAGCTGCCTTTATGACAGTATATCAAAAGGCGCCAAATGCCATGACGCCTATTTGTTCTGGTGCAGAATTACATTTATTACAAAACGATGGCACGTGGTGGTATACAATGCATTTTAATCGCTTGTCGTAGGTATTTATATTATTACTCCTGCACAAAACACTCGATAATTATTACGTGTTTTTTAAGAATTGCATTGTTTGACGATAAAAATCCTACATAATATTTTACCTATTGTTTGGCGCAGGAGTAATAATAAATATGGCAATGAATTTAAATGAGCAGTAAAAAATAGCTATACCAGTTGTTTCAAATCCAATATTACTAAATTTGATTGTTAACAGTTTTTTCCTATTTGACATACACTATAAAAGCAAAAAGGTTGCCTTGTGCCTAACGGTATGTTTAATTATTACCCCTGCAACAAACGGCAGACAAAATATCACGTAGGATTTTTGTCGTCAAACAATGCAATTTTGACGCGAATATCC
>JAISVH010000063.1 GCA_031271685.1 Eubacterium sp.
TCTCGAACCGAAAGATAAATTGCGGCGGCGAAGCCTGTGATACTGAGCTTCGCTTTGTTTTTGCGCTCCGGCTTATAATTGCTTGTGATTTATCACCCCACATACATTCAGTATCCTGATAGTATGGTGCGGTGGGAGACGGTAAAGTAAGCGTTGCCCGTGATAGACCAGCCGCTAGTAAAGACTCCTCCAATGGTGCCAAAGTCTGATGCGCCACCCGGGTGCGACCAAAGGTGTGTGGAGCCAAGCGCCGCTACAGCGCCACCATCCCACCCGCCGTACTGAGCAGCTTGCGATACAATTTCTGTCGTGGAAGTGCCGAAGAATCTGGCGTTGCTAGCCAACCTGCCATTCCATATGGCACTTATGTTGTCCACGCCGAGTTGGGTGAGGGAGGTTAATAACGCATTGAAAAGAACACGAGGTATGTCGTTTCATATAAAACCAAGTTGTCTCCCCACCCATATGCGGCTAACCGGCTTAACAAATATATCTTGTCTGTCTGCGTGGCCGCGTATGGTCATTTCTATTTTATCACAATATTGCCGCCCAACTCGGCGTGAATAATGAAAACGCCATTAGGACGGGAGCTTTAGCAAAAAAATCTATGTTCCTTGGAACCGCTACATCAGAAACGACTTTGCGCTCCAACAGTCATTCTAGTGGCTGGAATAATGATTACGCTCGTTCACTTGCCACAAACATATCTTTGTTGTGGGTTTATCTTGGTAGCCGTTCAGCGGGAGTAGGCCCCGGTGTATTCGGCTTCAGTGGTTATTCGGGCGATGTGAATGTCTATACCTCCCACCGCACCATACTATCAGGATACTGAATGTATGTGGATATGGAGAAACCCCCATTGAACTCTTATACTGTTTGAGTTTAATAGGGGGTTATAAATCTGAGAGGTTATTTTATGCCAAGTTTTTCTGCCGCTTCTTCTGTTATTATGCGGATGCCTTGTTTTATCAAAATGTCCTTTAATAAAGTGATATGGTCTTCAAGCCGTGATATTTCACGCTGATAGCCTCTTGTCATATTTTCGCTAGCTTCCACTTTCCAAGCGAGCCATTCATCCGCGTCATAAAGACATAATTCACAATCGCCGCATGTCTCAACGTTCTGTTTGACAGATTTGCCCTTGCAGTCTTTTAATATGTAATATACATCTTTGCCCTCCGCTTTTTCTGTGATGGTAAACACTGATGGATATGGGTAAAATGCCAACGGGTTTTCAACAGGGTCAGGGTTTTTGCCGAAATCCACACGCTGGCCGTAAACAACAACCTGTCCTATATAACCGCGACTTCCAATTCCATACAACGCTTCCCATTGTCCGCCTTTCCATCTTTCTAGCATAATTTCCTCCCGTTATCTATGGGGTTGGATTTGCCCTTTGCCGGGTATCCCATAGATGCTTTCAATGTCCAAAATTCAACACAATAAAATAGGTGGGGGTATTTTTCCTCCACCATCTTTTCACTGCTAGATGTTTATTTCTATTTGTATTATATCATATTTTTATATAGAATCAAGAGTATATTGTGCAATATAAACAATAAAATATGATAAAACTATTGACTTTTTAGCATATGTGTGATATAATGGAGTTGTCTGGAAGTTGCAGATAATGCAACCTAAGGAATGAACCTTTGCATCAAAATGTTATATTGCCTTATTCCAACCCCAAAGGGACAATTTTGTTGCCCCGAAAGGGGCGGAAAGTAGGAAATCTCATGAATAGAATCAACAGGACTGGCAAGAAAAAGCGCATTTCTGCACTAAGCATTAAAAGAAAACGTTGGTTGCAGCTATTATCTTTGTCAATCACTACGGTTGCCATTCTAGTGTTGGCAATTCAGATAATAGTCCGTGCCAGTATTGACAGCAACACATTGATTGGTAGTATCAGTAGTTACAAAGAAAGCGTTTGGCAAATCCCATGGCATCAAATGAATGAGATTATGCTTGACAGAGTGAAGCACCATTGGCCTTTTATGATGGCGACTACCGCGATAATAGCTATGTTATCCGTCATTACGTTTATTCTGGTGAAAATACCAAATAAAGGCAGCAAAGAAAACATTCGTCAGTCTTCAGCTCAAGGCGCAAGTAGCATAATTTCGGGAGTTATGTCGCGTTATGAGATGGTTCTGGTGGTAACACAAGCGTTGACAGCATTAACCATTGTAATTTTTACTGCCTACTATATATTCAGACATATAGCAATTTAGTGCGCTTGTATCTTACTGTATTCCAACCCTAAAGGGACAATTTTATTGCCCCGAAAAGGGGCGGAAAGGTGTGTTTTATGTCTCAAGCAAAGAAAACCGCAAGCTGCCAGAAGGTCAAATTATTCTCCTTGCATGGCGTTTTTGAATCTAACTTGGCGTCAGACCTCCAAGAGGCTAGGCTTATGGATGTTGAATCAAAAATCAATATCCATATCGCGGAGCAAAAAGAAGAAGGCTGGGAGGTTGTTTCCCTCAATTCGTCAGGCTGTTTCGTCTGTGTTCTGTTCGAACAGTTACCACCCAAAGCATCAACTTTAAGCGACCAATTCAAATAATAAGCATTTCGATTCCAAAAATAAAGCGGGCTTCGACACCCGCTTTTTCTCATGCCCGGCAATTTACGACAGCCAGTATTAGGCATATTAGACAACAAAATGCGCTCATTATATTGACTTTTTAGCATAAGTGTGATATAATGGAAATGTGCAGAGGTTATATCTTGCACAATAAGCGCTTAAACAGCGTAGAACTTTTATAGCTTACTTCCGACCGCAGAACTGAGTGGCTACTGGTTTACAGAATTGCCACTCAGTCCTGCGGTCGGCGTTATGCTCCGTAGGAAATACATTTTCCGGGAGGAGCAGATAGATATGCTGCGCAAAGTAGAAAAGAAGTATGTGGACGACATAACCGCTATGCTGAAAAAGTGGGTGGACACAGAATATCAGGAGGACATCCAAGCGGATATTGAAAATGGCCTTGCCAATTTTGACCGGGAGCTGCATGATTTTGGGCTATGGGCAAAAGCGGATATTACACGTTTGCCTGACGGAACACCTGAGAAAACGCCCGATGGCCGCTATGTTCTGGAGAATTTTATAGTCGGCGGCGACATGCTGCTCTTTTATGCGTTCTGCCTCCAGGAAGGCGAATTGAAGATTGCCGAGTTTTACCAAACCGATGAAAACCGCGAGCATTATTCCGGAGAGACAGCGCATATGTATATCGGAGATTCGGACGACAGCGGCGTGCGAACTGACTGTGATTGTTCCATCCGTGAGTGGCGCGAATACATCAGGGATAAGTACCGTATCATGCCGCCCGCGCTGGGCAACGCTTTTGTCGGCCTCACCCGGAATTTCTTTTATCTTACCGGCGGGTTGGCATTTGCGGAGTGTCCTAACGAAGCGGAGAGAGAGATTGAGTAAGCACAGACCGCCCCGGCATCACGCCGGGGCGGTTTTCTTTTTTGCGCGTTTTCCGGCTTATTTATACGTCGCCAGCACATCTTTATACCACGAATCAAACCCGCCGAACAAGGCTTGACTTGGGTGCTCCCTTTCATAAATCCCGCGGAGGCACCGGACGTTCCTCTGACTTAACTCGTCGGGGTATCCAAAATTGGGAGCTAACGCGATAGCCTCAGCAAGCAAATCCATTGCAACGCCGTCCTCCATTCGTGTCAAATAAAAATTCGTGGCATGAAGAAGCGTGTCAACATATATGGCTGTCTTTGTTTCCATAAAAGCACCGGTTCTTTTTATGTCGGAGAGGTATGAATCCGCTTCGTTTCTGGTTTCTATGAACCACTGCGTGTCGATTTTTACGTCGTTATTCTCCATGACATTCAAGCAACGAATATCAGCTTCAAACCACCGGCCGTATGCGGCGAGCAGAGCGTCTTTATATTCGCTGCCTGTGCCTTCGCTCATTTTTACGGCGTTCCTTGCCAAATGCAACGCGGCAGGCAGTTCAATTACCACTTCCTCAAAGTTTTCGGGGGATAATTCGTCCGCCTTTATTCCCAATTCCCTTTGCGGCATTAAGTAGTAATTGTCGCCATAGTGGTCAAATAACA
>JAISVH010000036.1 GCA_031271685.1 Eubacterium sp.
AAATCCGAATCCGACATCACTTACAGCGTCCGCATACATGAAACCATATCCGGTGAGGAAAGCGAGTCCCGCCGTTATCTCTACAACGGCATTTTCCTTGTGGAAGCCGGGTCAGAAACCTTTATCCCCTACAGCGGAACATGGAAGAGCGCGGACGACGAAACGGCCCTCTATGACATAAGAGTGCACGCGCTTGCCGAAATCGGCGGGGTGAACAGGACAACCACCTGGGATTTCACCACGGACTTTATACCCGTATTCCTTGGCTTGGATTGATTGCTCCGCCCGCGAAAATACAAAACCCGGCAAACCTTGCATTTTCAGGACGTAACTATTATGAAATCAAGGCTAAAAAATTCACATTTATTTAATCGGGTAGCCGTCCAGCAAACGCCCCAGAGCCGTCCGAGGATAGGCGGGGCTAAAATTTTGAGCAAAAAATAAGGGGTAGCAAACATAATCTGCTATCCCTCGTTTTATATTCATGGTAAAAGAGAGGTTTGTGTTACAGTGGTGTACGGTTAATCGTCGTCCTCGCAAGCAAACACGGCGTTGCTGTCAAAGTCAACTTTGTCGCGCCCATATTTTAAGGCTTCTTCCATAGTGGCTAAACGGAAGCCGTTGCTGTTGTTCCCGATAACAACTTCTTGCTCCCAGTCGCTAAAGGCGTTTGCTACGTCACCTTCGGGCGTTGTTTCGTCAAATGGGAATATCTCTTTAATGTCGGGATTTTTTGATGAATTGATTTCAAAAATGTAATATTTTATGTTCTCTCACCCCCTCGCTTTTGAAATTTAATAGCTTCATGCACTGTCACCCCCTCGCGTGTAAAGTGGCTATTGTCCATAATGCTCACCCCCTGCGTTTGTAATAATGTGCTATGATTGGTTCACATTCCCCCTTTGCTTAAAATGCTGTGTTGCGTGCGCTTGCATCCCTCCCTTGTGTGTGTTGCTTATGTTTTTAGTATAACTGAGCCTAAAGCGTGAAGCACTCCATGATTTCAAATGGATTATAAAAAGAAAAAATCGCCGAACACAAAAGACTTGGACGGCGATTGAAGCATAAAATACAGACGCGCTGTAAGCGCAAAAACCGCCTGTTACAGCGGTCGTTTGCGTTAAGCTATGTTTATTACTGCAATAGTATTAAATGCTGTGTAACGCAAGGCTAAACGCGAAATACAGTAGTTAATTACTTGCATTACTGCACTATAAAAGCAAACAAACTAATTGCCCTCAAATTGCTGTATTAAAGCGATGTTAGCTTTTTGAATATCTGTTAATTCTATGTTGTCATTGTTATTTCTCGGTGCGTACCAATCTTTAGATTGAAAATACTTGTTAAGGTCTTCACTTTGGAAAACATATCCGTAACGGGCGTATATTTCATTACGCGCAATTCGCATTTCTTCCGCTGAAAGGTTTTTTATTTCCTCTGTATCAATCAACCTCACATTACTATCGGGAAAAATGAAATCTTTTCCGCTGTAATCATCAGCTATAGCATTATACCTTTTGAATGTGATATAGCGGTCGTTTCCAGAACTGTCAGTTTTGCCAAAGCAAACATATAAAAAGCCTTTGTCTGCTGAAAGTTCAAGTTTGTAATCTTGGTTTATGCCGGACAGCTTTTTAATCGGCATAGCGTTTTCGGTACTTGATGACTTTGTAAACGCTACATTATCATATTTAACACTGATAACATTTTGATTGAGTTCAAAATATCCGGCAAGGTGTTCCGTAATATCGCTGTCGTAAGCGAATGTAAACAAAACAGTATTTTCTGTGCCGTTGCTTGCTTTGTCAAACACCAGTACTAAGTTTTTATATTCGTATTCGTCAGTTGTCACTCCGACTTCGGAGTACCAAGCAGTTCCGATTAAATCACTTAGAGCAATGTCCGCAGTCAATTCTTTAAGGTTGGAAAACATACCATTATCGTTTTTAGTTCCCGCACCGCGTTTATCGTAGAAAAAATCAATCAATTCATTAAAATCGCTTAAATCATAAACTGAATTATCCGCATTGTCAGTATTTGGCGGTTCAATCGTTCGAGTGGGATTGCTTTCAGCCGTGCTGTTAGTGACTGTAGGATTAAGAACATTTATAAACACAAAGCCAAATACGGCAACCGTGCCAACAAGCATAATCAATAAAGCGATAATAACGCCTTTTAGAAATTTAGAACTCACTTTTTACCTCCTGCTAATCAAAGTATGTTTTTTGTATCAAGCCTAATATATTTTCGTTTATATCCCCTGTTTCAGCGCACTTTATATTTAGTTGAAGATTAAAGCCGTATTTACGCGGTTCTATCGTGACGATAACGCTTGAATCACTTTCAGCTTTTAATGTAAATCCCTTGTCTGCCCCATTTCTTACCGAAATAAAATACTTCATGCCCTTTTCCTCAACTTTATCCAATAAAAAATTTATAAGCTCCTTTATATGCTCATTTCCTGTAATCATGGAATTATTGCTAAATTCATCCCTGTTCATCGCTATATTCTCCTTATGCTTTTTCAAGATAAAAAACTCAAGTCTATTATAGCGAATACAAGTTTCGTTTTCAAGCTAAAAAGCAAATACATTCCCCCATTACGCACGTTCTATTGGTTTGTACTTCTCCACCGCTTAAAATTAGAGGTAAACGATTGGGGGCGGTCTTATTATTGGGATATTTAGCGAACGACTAAAGGAAATGCGGGTAAGGAACAGCCTAACCCAACAGCAAGTAGCCGAAAGGCTGAACATTACTCGAACGGCAATAGGGAAATACGAGAACGAGAACGCATACCCCGACGTTGAAAAACTGATTGCGCTTGCCAAAATATATAAATGCTCGGTTGATTACCTAATAGGACTGTCCGATAACTCAAAGGTATTCACCCGAAATGAAACCGCTGTGCTGAAAGTTGTCACCGACATAGCCGAAAAGGAAAACATCATTGCAAGCGGGGAAACGATAACAGACGGGGAATACAAAAAACTCGCCGCCGAAATCGAAACGGCTCACTTGTCGTATAAGCTGTATAAGCGAATAACTAAGCAACACCTCACGGAGCAAAAATAGAAGCCGGCTTGATAAAAAATCATGTCGGCTCATTATTTTTTGAAGCGCAAATAATTAGTGAATATAAGCGACAGCAAGGCAGTATAATCATTCAAATCGACTAAGGTGTGCATATATCTAATAAACTGGCTTGTTATGCTCTCGTCCCCGGCGAAAATTACGTCTGCCTTGCTAAAGTCCTCGTTCCATATAGCAAGTATGAAATCAAACAGCAGGGGCGCGTCCGCGAGGTCTGTTTTAAGAAACTGAATAAAGTTATCCGCAACCCCGAAATACTCTGCCCTGTTTTCGGCTAATATGTAGCCTATGTCGTTGTAATCCAAAGTATTCACCTCCCCATTACCGCGGACATAAAGCTGTATCCCGTCCGCTGTAGCTTTCAGCGCATGAAACTGCTTTATGCCTTGCGTGTGCGTTATGAAATATGTCTTGTTGCTCAGAGCCTTGAAATCAACCAAATAAACCCACTCCATTCCCAATTTTATTTTTATTATAATATTAAACGGTTTCTTTGCTAATTACGACCGAAATTTGAAGACTTGTAAAAATCGGCGGGAATGGGAAAAGCCAACGGTTATTATTAACATAGGTTCATAGCGTAAACACACTATGAGAAGCGTAAAAAATTGAAACCATATACGGTAATGGCAGACGAGAGCCTATTTGTATATTTATTTAGTTTTGTGATAATGCAAAATTTCGGCAATGAAAAAAATCGCCCGAAGAAAGAGAAATGATATTCAAGATTGAATTGTTTCTAACTATAGTAAAAATATTTGTATATATTGCTAAAGCGTTGTATGAATATGACAGTATATATCATCATCAAATATAACCCACATCATAGTCAAAGATAGGCGTACTTGTTTTATTAAGCAAATACCCAACATTACAAAAAGAGCAGTTACGGCAAAAACTCACACTCTATAGGTATAATGGCTATAAAACGGCATTAAACAGACACCGGAACAATGGAGCATTAGGCACGTTAAATAAGCGCTTTTGAGCGCGTCCATGCGTCCGCGCATAACGTGCCGTATACCCCCGCAATCGTTGGGCTGTGCCGTCCGCGCTGACGTGTGCATATAAAACTACTTCAAACGCTTTATCAAAGCTTAAAATTGGAAATACGCAGTCTGTTCAATGCGGATTGCCTGATATGAAATAGATTAGCGTCCGTAACGAAACGAGCGAAGCGAAGTTGAGTTGCGGACAATACATTGGAGAGGTTTTATTATATATTAAGCACTGTTTAGGACAAATAATTTTACTGTTTAGGACAAATGCCTTGACTTCGTACAAGATGTCTGGTAGACTATCATCGGGTGATTTTATGGCTGTTATGATTAACTTCCACGCTGTACTGAATTATTTCCTGAAAACGCAACAGCGGACGACTTTTTATGAAAGACTGCTATATTACTATCAATACAACTTAGACAATGACCGTTATATTGAAAATTTCCATAATGACGGTTACGGTCTTATCGCGGGAACAATACCCGTCGAGGTGCAAGACAGGTTTCGGGCGGTGGAAACAATAAGCCTCGCGGGTATGTTAAAGCAGTCAACGAAAACGATTTTTGAGGAAGCGGGAATGTATTCAAGAAATACGCACTCACTTGTCTTGAAAACGCTTAGTGAA
>JAISVH010000042.1 GCA_031271685.1 Eubacterium sp.
AAAATACGTCATCCCTAAGCTCAAATGTATATGTTAGCCCATCGTCTGACACAAAATATTCTCCGGCTACCCCCGCCGTTATATTTCCTCTCTCGTTAAGCTTTAAGAGACCCTCAAACATGTTTGAAATGATCAAGTGCGAATTTTTATCCACAGCGGTTTGCGGATCTAATGTGCGCGGATTATCACTAATATCATATTTAAAAACATAATCGCCGCCGTCTCCTTTTGAACAAGAAGCCAACGCAAAAAAGGCAATAAACAGAGACAAAATCCGCCCAAATATTTTTGCTCGGCTATTTAGACGGATTGAAAACCTCTTATTCAAACAAAATTACCTTCCCTTCAACAAGACTTTTTTTGCAGTCGATTATGCGCTGGTTGAGACTACCCTTGAATTTAATCTCAATACTGCGCTTTTCATCAATATAAGGCCCGTCGATCAAAACATCAATTTTTGACAACAAATCTCTTGTCGTTCCGCCTTTTGAGACGAGTTCTTCAAATAGATATCCGGTATAGCAATAAATACTGTATTTTTTGCCTAGAGCTTTAGCAATCTCTAAAAACTCAACCGGTTGGCAAAAAGGTTCGCCGCCTGAAAAAGTTACGCCGTCCAACAAAGGATTTTTCATTATTTCAACAGCCAAGTCATAGATATCATAAAACTCGCCGCCCTGCATTTCATGCGTTGACGGATTATGGCAGCCTTTGCAGCCATGCGGGCAGCCCTGCGCGAAAATCGTAAATCTCAATCCCGGCCCGTCAACGATAGATTCTTTTTTTATTCCCGCAAGCCTTATCTTCATATTTCACACCCATATAAAATAATAGTAAAGTTCGCACAAACAAAAACGCCCATATTTTTGCGTATTTTCCACAAATGGCCATGTTTCATATTATCGAACATGCCTTATATATAGTCAGTCAATTTAAAAAACCTAAAGGGGTTTTAAACAGCAATCAAAGCCCATTGGCAACCTTAAGGTGCGCGACTGACTATGTAGCAAGTCAAGGCGACTTCGTCGGCACTCAGCGCATGCCGCGTCTTAAAAACGCATTTAGCGCTTTTAAACAGACTAGCTATAAAAAAGCGGCTCCGCGCAGATGTTTGAATAAACTTGTTATTAATCCGCAGCGAAACTAATTCTCAACGCGACAAAGCCGCTCTGTTAGTTTCGCTGCGATTTAATATAATTATAAAAACGGCGCCTGAACGCCGCTTTTAATATTCTTTCCTATTCTGAAGGAACTATATAGAATATCTTCTCCTGGGGATGGGCATATCCTAACTTATCCCTCGCTATTTCCTCGATATACTCCGTACGATTTTCATCGTTAGCATAGTGAGACAATCTCTCATTAGAAAGCTCGACATCAAGCAGTTGTGAATGAATATCCTCATATTCAGCGTTTTTTTCAGATATCTCAATCTGTGTTGAAATAAGCAAAAAGGCCGCATATCCTACAATGACTAAAAATACAAGATAACTCACAAAGGAGTCACGCCTTTTTGCTGATTTTTGCTTTGATGACATTCCTTTTACCATCCATTTTATTTTTTAATTCACTCCGCACCCGGTATAATTGTGCTATTTTATTATACAACATCTTAAGCCTTAATTTCAAGTGCCTTTTAGAATAATTGTACAAAACGACAATTATTTTAAATATTTTAATATATATTTTATAAATAAACTTAAATGCAGGCGTTAAAATCTTATTCCAAATTTTTCTGGATAATCGTCTCAAGGCATTGGCAAATTTATTTATTAAAAATGAAATCAGCGCACCAAAGCTAACAAAATATGCTGACGCTCCAATGATTTCAGCAAATATGAAAATAGCGCGAAACTCTCCGGTACCTAACTCCATTGAATACGCAAACGTTATAAGGCCCGCAAAGCAAAAAAACAAAAAATCCTCTAACCCCACAGCCAAAGAGCTATGCGGCAAAAAAACCCTTAAAATTCGAAAAACCTCGTATATCAAACCAAGAACAAAACCGACAATAGCGAAGCTAGAAAGCAATCCAAAATTTTCTGCAACACTCTCATACATCACTTAAACAACCTTGTAATAAAATTATCCGGCGAACGATATTTGTCGTTCCCATACCATACTGCGTCTATTCTCCCAATTATCTGCATATCGCCCACCTCTTTATTTGCGTTTATTATTTCTAGCTTATCACCCTTCATTTTTAACTCCCCTAATTCGGTAAAAAGATCTATCTCGCTGTCATTAAAGCTTATTATTTCTGTAACTCCAGACAAAATAACCTTTTCTCGGTTTTCCATAATAAAATTATGTTGTTTTCTTTCCTGCATATTGACCTCCAGGGAAAATTTTCGGACAACTTATAATAAATATTATTCAAACAAAGGAATATATATTACAAAAGGCTATTTACAATTTAAACAAAATATAGTACAATAAGGAAAAAGATATCGTTAAGGAGTTGTAATATGAAATATTGTGGACACTGCGGGAAAAGTTTAGATGCTAGTTACAAATATTGCCCCTTGTGCGGAACCAAGAATAATAATTTGACCGCAGCAGACCTATACCCATCGGCTCAAGTCTCGGCAAATGCATATTCTGCTGACAACGTTATATCTTCACCTCCGCCGTTACATATAATGAATAAAATAAGAAACTCTGACTCTTCCCGCCTATATAAAATCGGTTTCGTTATTTATATTGCCGTCGCTTTCTTTCAGCTTTTATATGTTTTTTTACCCAACAAAGCATTTGAAACAACTCTTTACGAAATTATCGACCGCGCTTATAGTGAGGCACCCTTCAATTATTCCGGCGGTGTAAATGAATATGATTTTTACAGCGACTTTGACGAATATGATTTTTACAATGATTATGGCGGAACTGACGACTATGGTTTTTACGATGATTATGGCGAAACCGGTGAGTTTGGTTATACTAGTGAGCGCGACGGCATTAGTTATTTTGGCAATTTTGACGATTACTATGGAAATGACGATGACTATATAGGGAGTGATTTTGGCGGAACTAACAGAGACGAATTTAGAGAAACTATGGGCGGGGCCATTTTAAGAAGCCGTATTTTTTTCGGCATACTGTCTATGATACCCGTTGCTCTCATCGCTATCGGATGGGGGCTGATCAACAAAACCTGCTCTGACGGAATTTTTCCGACCCGTAACACCGCCGGGCTGTCTATCATAAAGGGAGTTTTTATTTATAATATGGTAGCTATTCTTTTTGTGATGTTTTTAATGCTTATTTTATTTGGGGTGCTAATGCTGAGTCTTTCCACAATGTACGCCACGGCAAATTCCAACTTGATATTATTTTTATTTTTACTGGTAATAATAGCCATTATCACTACCTTTTCGATGATTTATTGCTTTGCTATTTTTAAAACAATTAAAAACATAAAGATAATATTCAGCTCTGAAGCGAATAATCCTCCGGACGTTAGATTTGGAATGTTCATCCCTGTGTTTATGTTCGTTTTGGCCGGATTTTCAGCGATTTCTGGACTCACCACACTTTCCGCCGATTCGATTGCCGGTTGTATAGCGCTTCTAAACGGAGCTTTTTACATCATAATGGCAATAGCATACTTAAAATTTAAAAACGAGTATAAATCACACTCGATTGAAGCCAGATTTTTAAACAGAGACGTCGCCTTGCCAAAGTAAAATACTTTGCAAAAATTTAATTTCTATTATATAGCAAATTAACTTGAAAATTAGCAACAATATTTTCCGCAAACAGGTTCCCATCGGAAATTAATCTATAACCGCGTTTATGTCCGCCTTTTAAGTTTCGGACATAAACGCGGTTATAGCAAATTGCGCAAACACGAAATTCATTTACTTGTTTACTATCGCCGCTAAAAGCGGAGATCCGCGACAAAGCCGCAGTGTATATAATTAAGACAATAACGCACAGATCTTGCGTGCAAAACACGCAGCCGGATTTTTCGTAAAACTATGCAATTTTGCCATGAATATCCGTTGATATTTAAGGCAAAATTAATTAAGTTTGTTGAGAAATAAGCAAGCGATTTGTTCGTCAAGCCGTTAAGCGTGAGTTGTGCGGTGTTGCCTTAACTATATACTTTAATGCCAATAGCATATTTAAATAAGGACTCAACGGTGAAAAAACATGAAAACATATACAAAAGATTTTTATCTGGTCGTGGCAGGCCAGATAATATCAATTTTGGGCGCGTCACTATTACGGTTTGCACTGTCCCTTTATGTTTTGGACACTACGGGCCGCGCGGATTTATTTGCCACATTGTCCGCAATATCTTACATCCCGCGTTTGCTGATGCCGCTTGGAGGCGCAATGGCAGATCGATTCAACCGCCGTGACCTTATGGTGATTTATGATTTTAGCAGCAGTGCGATTGTGCTCTGCCTATTTATGCTTATGACTTATGGAAACCTATCCATTATCGCAGTCGGCACGGTTATGGTTTTATTGTCTATCATTAGTTCGATGTATACCCCAGCGGTAAATGCCAGTGTCCCCCTGCTTGTCTCCCATGAAAAAATAGAAAACGCAAACGGAATAGTCATAGCTGTTCAGGCTATATCAGATGTGGCCGCTCCGATTTTAGGCGGTATCCTCTATGAAGCCATAAGTGTCTCCGCCTTAGTCGTCATAAGTAGCGCAGCGTTTTTTTCATCCGCTGTAATGGAAGTTTTTATAAGAATACCGTTTATAAAAAAATCAAAGGAGCGCAATATAGTGCGCATAATATTGAAAGACTTGAAAGACGGATTTATCTATGTGGTTAAGGAACCCTTTATTTTAAGAGCCACGATTTTAGCGGCGCTGCTTAATTTAATCCTCGCCCCGCTTTTGTTTGTCGGAGCGCCAATCATACTGCGGGTCTCACTCAAGAGCACGGAAACAATGTATGGCATAGGGATGAGCGCTATTAGCTTCGCGGCTGTTTTAGGGGCGCTAATAGTCGGAACGTTAGTAAAAAAGCTCAAAATCAGCGCTGTATATCGTTGGCTGATAATCGCAGCCGTTTTAATTTTACCTGTTGCATTCTCCGTCATGCCGCTTATGCCGAAGCTTGGCTACTATCCTCGATTCACGATGTTTTTACTGGGAATTATTCCCATATCTATGATACTTACGCTGCTTTCGGTTTTTGCTATCAGCAAAGTGCAAAAAGAAACCTCGAACGAAAACTTAGGAAAAGTAATGGCCATTATCTTTGCCGCGGCAAATTGTACTTCACCCGTTGGACAGGTTATATACGGAGCGGTGTTCGAAAATTTTAAAACAAACGTTTGGATCCCGGTTTTAGCCATAGGTGCGGTTTTATTTTTGGCCGCCATAGCAACACAGCGGATTTTAAAGAATGAGCAATGACAACATTTCGAGCAAAAAAAGCTTAACTCGTAGTTTATCCGTAAAATAAAAGAATTTTGCCGCGAATAACTCTTCATATATTTCTTAATGTATGGCTGACAGCTATGCTTGACATCATTTTATATATATGGTACAATGAAAAAAATCGAGTAGAATAAATATTAAAAACTAGGCCGACAGGTAAGCCTGTATATGAACCTAAAGAAAACCTGAATATCTCTTAATGATATTTAAGGCAAGATTAACGAAGTTTGGCGAGAAATACACAAGTGATTTGTGCGTCAAGCTGTTAAGCGTGTGTTGTGCAGTGTTGCCTTAAAGTTAAAGCGGATCCGCCGCAGATGTTTGAAGCAAGTGAAAAAAACACGAGGTATATATGGAAATCGCAATATTGATAGTTTTGATTTTTTGCGCAGTTGCGCTTGTAATAATTTTAATAAAACAGTTCGAATATTCACACGGAGAAGAAATTTTTTCTAATAATCTTTTAAAAAATATTTCCGATATGGACAAGAATATTGTCGAAAAACAAGCCGTTCTCAATAACTCTATCTTAAACCAATTAAAACAGTTTGAAGAACGACTAAAATCGCTTGAGCTTACGAGCGAACAGAAGCTTGAGGCTATGAGAAACACCATTTCAAGCCAGCTTAGCCTGATGCAGTCGGATAACGGCAAAAAATTAGACGAAATTCGAATCACGGTTGATGAAAAGCTTCAAAAAACACTTGAGGAAAAGATGGATCGCTCGTTCAAGCTAGTTAGCGAGCGTTTGGAAGAAGTTTATAAAGGTCTTGGTGAAATGCAAAACCTTGCCGTTGGGGTAGGCGATCTGAAGAAAGTTCTTTCAAATGTTAAAACAAGGGGAATTTTAGGTGAAATACAACTTGGCGCGATTTTAAGCGAAATCCTAACACAAGAACAATATGATACCGAAGTGCCGACTTCACCGGATAGCAAAGATCGGGTAGAATTTGCGATAAAGCTTCCGGCTGAAACCGGGGGACATATCTATCTGCCGGTAGACAGCAAGTTCCCCGGAGATTCATACGCCACTCTTCAGGACTCGTACGCCTCAGGAGATGCCGAAGCGGTGAAAGCGGCGTATAAAAATCTTGAATCAGTTATAAAAAAATCTGCAAAGGATATATATGATAAATATATTTCCCCTCCTTACACAACAAATTTTGCAATTATGTTCTTACCGTTCGAAGGTCTTTACGCCGAAGCGGTAAATCATGGCTTAGTTGAAATTTTGCAGCGTGAATACAACGTTAATATTGCCGGGCCATCTACCATGGCTGCTTTGCTGAATTCGTTGCAGATGGGATTTAAGACTCTTCAAATACAAAAAAGAAGCAGTGATGTCTGGAAAATTTTAGGGGCTGTAAAAGCGGAATTTCAAAAGTTTGAAGACGCTCTGTCTTCCGCCAAAAATCGCATACGCCAACTTGATGACGATCTGGATAAGCTGATAGGGGTTCGCACCCGCGGTATCAACCGGCGCTTGCGCGAAGTTGAGCAACTAGACGAAAATCAATCGGAACTTATAATGTCCGGATTTGATGAATAGCCCTTAAAAGGCGTTTAAAAAAATATCCTAATTTGTCCTAATTATTGCAATAAATCAAAAAACTTGGTATAATAAGCATTGACATTAAAATAAAAGGAAAAAATATAATGGGATTATTATCAAAATTATTTGGCAGCTATTCTGAAAAAGAGCTTAAAAGAATCGAACCGGTTAAACAATCGGTATTAGATCTAGAACCTAAATATCAGTCTATGAACGACAATGAACTGCGTTCTCAAACCAAAATATTAAAAGGACGGTTGGCGGGAGGGGAAACTCTTGACGATATTCTGCCTGACGCATTCGCTGTCTGCCGAGAAGCAATGTGGCGAGCTATAGGGATAAAGCCGTATCCTGTTCAGATATTAGGCGGAATTGTTTTGCACCAAGGGCGTATCTCTGAAATGAAAACAGGTGAAGGAAAAACATTTGTCGCGGCTTTGCCGTCTTATCTTAATGCCCTTTCAGGAAACGGTGTTCACGTCGTGACAGTAAACGATTATTTGGCTAAATATGGCTCAGAGCAAATAGGCCGCGTCCATAATTTTTTGGGACTGACTGTCGGCCTTATCTCCCACGACAAGCCTAATTCCGAGCGTCGCGTTGCCTACTCAGCAGACGTGACTTATGCCACCAACAATGAGCTTGGCTTTGATTATCTTAGGGACAACATGTGTATCAGAAAAGAAGATAAGGTGCAGCGTGCACATAATTTTGCCATTGTGGACGAGGTTGACTCCATACTCATCGATGAAGCGAGAACCCCTCTTATCATTTCCGGCCGAGGTGATAAGTCCACTGATTTATACGAAAGATCCGACCGACTTGCGCGCAGTTTTAAAATGACAAAGGTCGTCGAATTGGACAGCAAAGAAGACCACGACCAGTATGAAGGCGACTATATAATTGATGAAAAAGGGCGCACCGCGACGCTTTTGCCCGGCGGCGTAAAAAAAGCCGAAGCATATTTTAAGATTGAAAACCTTATGGACTCTGAAAATATCACCCTGCTACATCATGTAAACCAGGCTATCCGCGCGCATGGAATCATGCAGCTTGACGTTGATTATGTGGTTAAAGACGGTGAAATTATAATCGTTGATGAATTCACCGGTCGCCTGATGTTTGGCCGCCGTTTCAATGAAGGACTCCATCAAGCTATAGAAGCCAAAGAAGGGGTAAAAGTAAAAAACGAAAGCAAAACCTTAGCCACTATCACCTTTCAGAATTTTTTCAGACTGTATGCTAAACTTTCGGGCATGACCGGTACTGCGCTGACAGAAGAACAGGAATTTCGCGGTATATACAGCCTTGACGTTATCGAAGTGCCCACCAACAAACCAGTGGTTCGCTTAGATCATGAAGATCAGGTATATAAAAACGAAAACGGCAAATATAATGCGGTGATTGAACAAATAGCCAAATGTCACGAAAAGGGTCAGCCTGTATTGGTTGGTACCATTACAATAGAAAAATCTGAATTACTTTCAAAAATGCTAAAAAAACGAGGAATAAAGCACGAAGTGCTTAACGCTAAGCACCATGAGCGTGAAGCTGAAATCGTTGCTCAGGCAGGCAAATTTGGAGCGGTTACTATAGCCACCAACATGGCTGGACGCGGCACCGACATTATGCTTGGCGGCAACCCTGAATATTTGGCGCGCGCGCAAATGAGAAAGATGGAGTTTGAAGAAGAGACCATCTTTGAAGCTATGGGATTTTCACAAACCGAAAACGAACACATCCTTGAAGCAAGGAAAATATTTAAAGAGCTTAACGAAAAATATAAGGATGAAATCGCCCCACTTGCGCAAAAAGTCAAAGAGGCCGGAGGCCTGTTTATTGTCGGAACCGAACGACATGAAGCTCGGCGTATCGACAATCAGCTGCGCGGACGTTCGGGACGTCAGGGGGATCCGGGCGAAAGTCGTTTCTTCATTTCGCTTGAGGATGATTTAATGCGTCTGTTTGGAGGCGAACGTGTGCAGGGCATGATGGAAACACTCAGAATTGAAGACGATATGCCTATTCAAAATGGGATTCTAACTAAAACCATTGAGTCCTCACAGCGCAAAATTGAAGGCAGAAACTATTCTATTCGTAAAAACGTGCTTGAATTCGACGATGTTATGAGCCAGCAGCGAATGACTATCTATCAGCAGCGCGGCAAGGTTCTCGACGGCGACGACGTAAGCGAAAATATAAGACAGATGATGAAAGATACTCTTGTAGAAACCGTTGAGACCTACTGCCAGGGAGAAGCCGCCGATGACTGGAACCTGACGGGGCTTCGCGAGAGCTGGGCCGGCATTTTGACTAACTCATCCGATTTCCGGTACACTTCAGAAGAACTGAACGAAATTTCTAAAGTACAGATATCAGAAGAACTTCAAAAAAGGGCTTTTGATCTTCACACAAAGCGTGAGGAAGAATTTGGCCAGGAAATAATGCGCGAGCTAGAACGTGTGGTGCTGCTAAAAAATGTTGACATAAAATGGATGGACCACATTGACGCCATGAGCGACCTAAAACAGGGAATCTATCTTCGTTCAATGGGCGGAGGACGTGACCCGGTGGTGGAATACCGCCATGAAGGCTTTTCAATGTATGATGAAATGATAGCATCGATAAGAGAAGACACAGTACGTATGGTGCTGACGGTAAAAATTCGTCGCGAAGCTCCCCCGCAGCGTGAGCAAGTTGCAAAACCTGAAGCCGAAAATGCAGGATCAAATGTTCCTATCAAAAAAAACTCCAGCCAAAAAATCGGGAGAAACGACCCCTGCCCTTGCGGCAGCGGCAAAAAATACAAAACGTGCTGCGGCGCGAACGAGTGACGACTTTCGGCTCGGCAAGCGCTTATAGCTGGTCAGTTTAAAAATGCTAAACGCGTTTTTAAGGCGCGGCGTGCGCCGCGTGCCGCAAAAAAGGCGGCCTTACCTTGCTACATAGTCAGTCACACACCTTAAGGTTGCCAGCGGGCTTTGCCCGCTGTTTAAAAATCCTTTAGGGTTTTTAAATTGACTGACTACATCAGTCTTAAATATACGACTTTTAAAAAACAATCTCATCCAAAGTTAATCTAAAAAACTTTAAATTAGGAGAACATTTATGGCAGAGGTCAAAGCGTTTAAAGGACTAAGATACAGTGAAAAGGCAGGCGATATTAAAGAACTTTGCTGTCCGCCGTATGATATCATAAACGGCGAGGGGCGATCTAAATTTTTAGAGCGAAATCCCAATAATATTATCCGATTAGAATTGCCGGTTTTGCCGGGAAGTGTTGCGGACCCTGGAGCCTACGCCGCCGCAGGAGAAATCCTTAAAGCATGGATGTCAACCGGAATACTTAAAAACGACGATTCTGACAGTCTTTACATCTATGAAATGGAATTCAAAAATCCAATGGAACCGGCAGAAATTAACAAAACATATAAAGTAAAAGGCTATGTGGGAATGGTAAAGCTTGAGGAATTCTCTAAAGGGATAGTTTTGCCTCACGAGGAAACATTAAGCAAAGCAAAAAACGATCGTTTTAATCTCATGACTGCCACACAATGTAATTTCAGCCAAATTTATTCACTTTATATAGACGGCGACGGAAGCGTTTACGACTCTGTCGAAGAAGCAAGCCTGCGTCTTCCCGACACCGAGTTTGTTGATGGTGACAACGTTATTCATCGAATTTGGCGCGTAACTGAACCTGACACCGTTAAAAAAATCGCGTCGCTAATGTCAAACAAAAAAATCTATATAGCCGATGGTCATCATCGCTATGAGACCGCGCTAAATTACCGCAACTACTTGATTGACCGTGGCATGGACTTAGGCACGGCCGAATACGTGCCTATGATGCTTGTAAACATGGAAAACGACGGTTTGTTGGTATTTCCTACACATAGGATCGTAAAGGGACTTGAGAATTATGACTATAATAGTGTTATAGAAAAATGCGGCGAATATTTTGAGGTTATCAAAAAACTAACTCGCGAAAAAGGCGCGCAAACTCTTGAAGAGGCTTATAGGACGGAAAAAAAGGCCTTTTTGCTTTATAGCGAAAAATATGATTATACTCTGCTTAGGCTTCGCGACTCATCAATAATGAACAGCTTTATGCCGAATTCTAGCCCAACGCTTAAGGCATTGGATGTCAGCGTTCTTCACACTTTAATATTAGAAAGGATTTTCGGCATTGACAAAGAAAGCATGACAAATCAAAAAAATCTAATTTACACAAGGATAGCAGACGAAGCGATTAACGAAGTTAAAAAAGGCGCCGCGAACTGCGCTTTCCTGCTAAATCCTACCCGTGTTAACGAGATACGAGACATTGCGGCATCCGGCGAAAAAATGCCTCAAAAATCAACTTATTTTTATCCCAAACTGACCACCGGACTGGTAATGAATAAGATTATAAAATAAAAGGAGAGCATATGAAAGTATTGGTTATTGGCGGTACCGGAAATATCAGTTCAGCGATAGTTGATAGACTGTGTGAACAGGGACATGAAACGACCGTGTTTAACCGAGGTCTTCGCCCTGTCCGATATAAAGGAAAAGTGAACGCTATATATGGAGATAAAAATAGCGCCGAAGACTTTTTTTCAAAAATGAAAGGGCTTGAATTTGACGCCGTTATCGATATGATCTCCTATTATCCGGATAACGCGAATCTTACGTTAGAGGCATTTAAATACAACGATCCGCATTTCATCTTTACCTCCACCGTTGCAGCCTACAAAAGGCCGTTCGCGCCCGGCAATGTTCCGGTTGTTGAAACAAACCCTCTCTGTGACAAAGAAGATGTATTTCCATATGGTTATCATAAAGCGCGCATGGAAGATTTTCTATGGAAAAAATCTGCCGAAGGTATTAAAATAACCGTTATACGCCCATCACTTACATACGGAATAGGGTGTAAGAATATTGGAGTTTTTCGCAACAACTACGGTATAGTAGAACGAATAAAACAAAAAAAGCCGCTCATAATGTTCGGCGACGGAACCAACCCATGGGCGTGGACATTCGCTCCCGACATAGCCAAAGCATACGCCGGAGCGCTCAGACGCGAAGCGTGCTATGGTCAAGCATATCACGCCACTAGCGACGATGTTCGTCCTTGGGATGACCTTTATATCGAATTTGGAAAAATCATCGGGATTGAACCGAAAATTTTGCATATGTCCACCGAGATGATAAGTTTTGCCGCTCCTGAACAAATACTTCATGTTTTTCAGGAAAAAATGCATGCCGGAATATTTGACAACTCAAAAATCAAGCGTGACATTCCTGAGTTTAAATTTGAGTACACGTTGGATAAGATAATCAAGGATATCTATGAGTGGTATTTATCCGACCCGCAAGCAAGAGTTACGGACGATAATATTGACAGGCTAGAAGACGAGTTGGTTTATAAATATTATAAATGTGAGAAAATACTTAAAGAATAGGATATTTTTGAAATATTTTAAGCTTTTCCGGCAATATGTTACAGTCTCATTTTAAAATCTTCATATCCGAATTCTTTTGTAACAACAATTTTCCCGTCACATTTAATTACCCCTATAGACGGAAGCGGCATCCCGTTAAATGTATTATTTTTAACCATCGAATAAATTGCCATGTCTTTAAAAATAATTTTGTCTCCCGGCAAAAGTTCATTATCAAACGAATAATCTCCGATTATATCGCCGGCTAAACAAGTATTTCCCGCCAACCTATAACTATGCTGTTTAATTCCTGGTTTTTCCGCCCCGTCTATCTGCGGGGTGTATGGAACTTCCAATACATCCGGCATATGGCAAGCCGCCGACACGTTGAGTATTGCGATTTTCATCCCGTTGTCCACTATATCTAAAACGCTTGCTGCTAGAAATCCCGCGTTTAACGCTATCGCCTCGCCGGGCTCTAAATAAACTTCGACGCCGTATTCTTTACGAGTTTTAATAATGATTTCTATCAAGCCGCCAATATCATAACCGGGACGCGTAATGTGATGGCCGCCGCCAAAATTAAGCCATTTTAGTTTGCCCACATACTGTCCGAACTTATCAAAAAACACTTTAAGCGTCTTTTCCAACGCATCAAATCCCTGCTCACACAGCGTGTGAAAATGAAAACCATCAACCCCGGCAAGCAATTCAGGCATAAAGTTTTTAATAGTAATCCCTAAACGCGAAAAAGGAGAACATGGGTCATAAATATCGTTACTCTGGGTGGAGCACTCGGGGTTCAGCCGAAGGCCGCAACTGACTTTGCCCTGCGCCCTATCTTTAAATTTTTCCCATTGTGAAAATGAATTAAAAACAATATGGTCACAAATTTTAAGCAACTGACCAAAATCTTCATCGCAATATGCCGGGGAAAATACATGCGTTTCTCCCCCCATTTTTTCACGTCCTAATCTCGCTTCATAAAGCCCGCTTGCGGTTGTTCCGGAGATATATTCTCCGATAAGCGGATATAACGAATATTGAGAAAACGCTTTTTGCGCCAAAAGTATTTTACACCCCGCGCGCCGCTCAACATCTCTTAAAATCTCAAGATTTTTTATTAAAAGCCCCTCGCTTGTCAAATAAGCGGGGGTTTTACAGCATTTTGATAAAACGTTTATGTTTTTCAAAATGCTGTAAACACTGCGGCTTTTCTGCAGTGCGCCGCTTTCAGCGGCGAGCGTAGACCTAGAATTCATTTCCATGCCTACGCAATTTGATATAACATCATTTACCTCATTCTTATTTATTTCCATTATATCTATTCCACCTTAATGGGCTTAAAATCTTCTTTCCATGGCAGTCCCCATTTATTAAGCGCTTCCATAAAAGGGTCGGGGTCAAATTCTTCAATATTATACACGCCTGGTTTTTTCCATACTCCGGTTATTATCATCATAGCGCCTATCATAGCCGGAACGCCGGTTGTATACGAGATAGCCTGAGAGCCGACCTCTTTAAAGCATTCCTCATGATCACAGATATTATAAACATAATAATCGATCTGTCGGCCGTCTTTTATTCCGGATATAATGCACCCTATATTAGTTTTGCCCTTAGTTCGCGAGCCTAGCTCAGAAGGGTCCGGCAGCACCGCCTTTAAAAATTGAATGGGGATTATCTCACGCCCCTCATATACTATAGGTTTTATAGAGGTCATCCCCACGTTCTCAAGACATTTAAGGTGGGTAAGATAGCTTTGCCCGAAAGTCATAAAAAAGCGTATGCGCTTAATTCCTTTTATATTAATCGCGAGGGATTCCAATTCTTCATGATGCAAAAGATACATATCCTTTTCACCAACACCCTCAAAATTATAAACGCGCTTGATTTCCATGGGCTTAGTCTCGACCCATTCTCCTTTTTCCCAATAGCTTCCTTTAGCGCTGACTTCCCGTATATTTATTTCAGGATTAAAGTTTGTCGCGAACGGATATCCGTGATCTCCTCCGTTACAGTCTAAAATATCAATATAATGTATTTCATCAAAATAATGTTTCATGGCATAGGCGCAAAAAACACCGGTAACTCCCGGATCGAACCCGCTGCCCAAAAGAGCCGTAATTCCTGCTTTTTCAAAGCGCTCCTTATACGCCCATTGCCACTTATACTCAAATTTAGCTTCCTCGGGCGGCTCGTAATTGGCGGTATCAACATAATGCACGCCGGTTTCAAGACAGGCGTCCATTATTGCTAAATCCTGATAAGGCAACGCAAGATTTAGCACGACGTCCGGCTTGAAGTCACGGATAATCTCCACTAGCTCCTGCACGTTATTCGCGTCCACGGCAGCAGTGTAAATTTTGGTTTTAGTAATACCCTTAAGCTTTTCCTTCAGCGCATCGCATTTGGATTTAGTGCGACTAGCCACCATAATTTCAGTAAATACTTCACTGTTCTGGCAGAGCTTATGCACTGCGACCGAGGACACCCCGCCCGCGCCTATCACTAAACATTTTCCCATTTTTTACTCCTTTTTATTCTAATGCCTCAAGTGGTTTCTAGCGTTTAAACAGACTTGTTGAAATAATCAGCTTTAGAACTAAAAACTTAAGGCAGTGCCGCACAGCTCTTGTATGCAAAGCGCGCAGTAAGATTTTTCGTCAAACTAGGCAATTTTGCCGCGAATATCCATACCAATGGTCATTTTGCCTATTTTCGAACATTCCCTAGGCTATAAGCTAAGCATTAATTCCCTAACGACTTTGCAAGCCAATGCAGTTGAAGCGCCGCTAGAGTCATACGGCGGGGAAAGCTCACAAATATCAGCGCCAACTATATTTAATTTCGATATCTTTTCTATCGCCGCAATCAATTCTTTAAAAGAGATACCCCCCGCCTCTGGGGTTCCGGTTGCGGGAAAAACTCCGGAATCTAAAACATCAAGATCAATAGTAAAATAAACCGGATTTTTTTCTAATTTTTTCACAATTTCAGAGAGCGTATCCATTGTGAAATTTTCAGTATACACATGTTTTTTGCCCCAAATAAATTCTTCACGGTCTCCAGAGCGCACTCCAAATTGAAATATTCGGTTATCCCCGATAAGCTCATGGCATCTTCTCAAAACACAAGCGTGAGAAAGCGTTTGTCCTATATACTCGTCTCTTAAATCCGAGTGCGCGTCAAAATGTATAATACACACATCCGGGTGTTTTTCGCAAACGGCTTTAAATGCCCCTAGTGTGACTAAATGCTCGCCACCCATCATTACCGGGATCTTCATGTCGTTCGTAACCGCTTTTACATATCGATATATTTTATCTAAAACAGGACCGGGATCACCGAACGATAAATCAAGCTCCCCACCGTCATAGACTTTTATATCGCTCAGATCTTTGTCCTGATATGGGCTGTATGTTTCTATCCCAAACGACTCCGCGCGAATAGCCTTGCCGGCGAACCGCGCCCCGGGCCTATTCGAAGTCGTGCCGTCATAAGGCGCCCCGAAAAGGACAATATCCGCTTCACTATAATTATGGCCGCAACCAATAAAAGTTTCGATATTTTTAAGCATCTCTTTCCACATCTCTCAATAAATCCTCCACATAATTAGGCAATGCGAACGACCCTATGTGCAACTGTGTATTGTAATACTTGGTGTCAATCTGCAGTCTGTTCCACAGCGCTGGATTCATCTCGTGCACCGGATGTATCCCTTTTGAAGCAAAACCGAAAAGCCAGTGCCCCGAAGGATACGTGGGTATATGAGCTTGATAAACTCGGCTTATCTCAAACGTTTCCACAATCCGTTTATGCGCTCTTTGCATAGCGATAGCATCATTGCGGTAAAACGGACTTTCGTGTTGATTTACCATAATTCCGTTTTTAGTCAAAGCCTTGTGACAGTTTCCGTAAAACTCTTTTGTAAAAAGACCTTCCCCCGGACCAAACGGGTCAGTGGAATCTATGATTATCAAATCATACTGATTTTCACATTTTCGTATATATTTAAGCCCGTCTTGATAATAAATGCTCAAACGAGAATCATCAAAACTACAGGCTGTAGAAGGTAAAAATTCCTTGCAAACTTCTACAACCAGGCTATCTATTTCGACTAAATCTATTTTTTCAATACTCTTATAGCGACAAAGCTCGCGAATCGCTCCGCCATCACCTGCCCCGATAACCAATACGGATTTTATATCAAGGTTCGCAGCCATCGGAAGATGAACTATCATCTCATGATAGATAAACTCATCCCGCTCCGTAAGCATCATAAATCCGTCCAGTGTTAAAAATCTTCCGAATTCATTCGATTCGAATACATCGATCCGCTGAAACTCGCTTTCACCACTGTAGAGCTGCTTATCAACCTTGATAGAAAAACGCACATTTTTTGTGTGATATTCACTGAACCATAGATCCATATTGTCCCCTCAAATAGCAATTAACTTCAAACATCTGCGACGGAACCGCTTCCGGTGTTTTAACAAGCGTCAGCGGGGGATTAAAAATCACCCGCCGCCTAAGAAGCGGAGAACATGAACGCGATTATAAAACGTCAAAAATAATTACATAAATATCGCGCAATGTTATAGCGATTTGCTATAAGTTAATTTATAATGTTAATAACATTCAGTTTTTCTATTTCCATGTCTTCCGTTCCGGTCATAAAACATCCCTTTTCTTTTGCATATTTGATGTATTGGATTATTTCCTTAGTAATCAGCTCACCCGGTGCTAAAACAGGTATGCCCGGCGGATAACACATAACGAACTCACCCGAAATTTTGCCCGGCGCATCCGCCAAAGCAACTGATATTTTTTCTGAATAAAACGCGTCCTGAGGCGAAGACATAACTTTTGGTCTTATATACTCCTGGCTTATCATTCCTACACGGCTTTTTTTAAATCTTCTCCGTATCTCCGACAGCGCGCCGACAAGCCGTTCCAAATCCTGTTCGCGATCCCCAACGGAGATGTATGCTAAAATATTGCCGATATCACCAAATTCCAGTTGAATATCATAATCATCTCTCAAAAGATCATATACTTCTATACCGGCCAATCCGATATCGAGGGTTAAGACAGACAGCTTGGTAATATCAAAGTCATAGATAGAATCACCGTTTATTATTTCCTTAGAATAAGCGTAATAGTCGCCTATATTATTAATTTCTTCTCTGGCATAATCAGCAAGGTCAGCAACTTTTTTAAAAATTTTTTTGCCTTCAAGCGCTAGCTTTTTACGAGACAGGTCAAGACTTGACAGCAATAGATAATTCCCAGACGTGGTTTGGTTTAAATTTATTATCTGACGGATATATCCTGAATTCATGCTCGTTCCGGCCAACAGAAAAGAGCTTTGTGTAAGTGAACCGCCCGATTTATGCATGCTTACAGCCGCCATGTCGGCTCCGGCCGCCATGCCGCTTATCGGAAGATCATCGCCGAAATAAAAATGCGTGCCGTGTGCTTCGTCAACTAAAACCTTCATATCGTGAGCATGGGCAATTTTTACGATCTCTTTTAAATTAGAGCACACCCCATAATAAGTTGGGTTGTTTACTAGCACGGCTTTGGCTTCGGGGTTATCTAGGATAGCCTTTTCAACCGCACCAAGCGCCATGCCAAGAGATATGCCAAGCCTGTTATCTACTGACGGATCAACATATATCGGTATGGCTCCGTTTAAAACCAGAGAATTTATCACGCTGCGGTGAACATTGCGCGGCAGAATTAGTTTATCTCCTCGCTTTGTCGAAGACAAAACCATTGCCTGAACTGAAGAGGTCGTGCCCCCTACCATAAAAAACGCCGCTGCCGCGCCAAATGCGCCGGCAGCTAATTTTTCAGCTTCCGCTATTATTGACACGGGATGACAAAGGTTATCAAGCGGCTTCATGGAATTAACATCTTTCTCCATGCAATACCTACCTAAAAACTCAGTAAGCTCACGGTTGCCGCGCCCTCTCTTATGCCCGGGCACATCGAACGGCACCACTCTTCGAGTTAAAAATTTCGCGATCCCCTCTTGTATGGGAGCGCTGCTTTGATTAAGTTCCAACCTTTTCACCTGCCTTCAGAGGCTTTTGATAATTCCGATTTTATCTGAATATCAAATGAGCTTTAAAGCAAGCCCAAAAAGTTTCAGCAAAACCGCTTGATATTTTGCATTTAACTTTCTTGCACGTTTTGACTAAGGCGTATTTGTTAATAGGCAACACGCCCTATATATTTCACGTTTTTTATATTTTTAAGTTTGGTTAACTGCGCGGAAAACTATTTTAAAAAACCGCTTAAAAGCTTTAAAAGCTTTAAGGCGACGACGCAAAACTCATGCTTAACTGCTTGACGTGCAAAGGCACGCCAGAGCTGTGCGGCATTGCCTTAAAATTAATAGATGTTATTTCCGGAGTAAATCTCGATCATCTCCTGCCGAAGATTGTTCGTTATGTCCAGTCGCATTTTTGGAGGCAACTCATAAACATCAGTGTTGAAGAGATAGTTTTGCAAGTCTATGTCTTTTATAAGCATTTTCGTATGAAAAATATTCGCCTGATAAATATTCATATCCACTGCGTCATAGCGTTTTAAGGTTGCGGTGTCTATATAATCCTGAATACTGGTCATTTTGTGATCGGTAAACAGTTTTGCGCCCTTTAAATCGCGAGTAAATCCCCTCACGCGGTAATCCATTGTTATAATGTCAGAATCAAAGCTGCCAATCAGATAATCAAGAGTAGAAAGAGGCGTTATCTCTCCGCAGGTCGCGACATCAATATCCACGCGAAAGGTCGCCAAGCAGGTATCAGGATGATATTCAGGATAAGTGTGCACTGTAACATGACTCTTATCCAAATGCGCAACTATGGTATCCTCCGACACATCTGACAACTTTTTCACCATTGATTCCTCCGCTACCAGAAGAGTAACGCTTGCGCCCTGCGGCTCATAGTCGGCGCGCGAAACGTTAAGCAGCTTTGCCCCGATCATGTCGGTGAGATTTGTTAATATGCCGGTGAGCCGCTCAGAGTTATACTGCTCATCGATATAAGCGATATAATCACGCTGCTCACGTTCGGTTTTAGCGTAACACACATCGTATATGTTAAAGCTCAATGCTTTGGTTAAATTATTAAACCCGTAAAGCGTCAGCTTGTCCATGGTCATAGAGCATCGCTTCCTCTCAAAAATAATGTTTAAAAAGTTATTATACTATACTTTTCTTAAAAATGCAACACTTTAGCGCAAAATCTTGTTATATATACGGATATCACGCCCGAAAAAATCCAAACCTTCCAATGTCAGCAACCTTGATACCACCCTATCATTATAACGCTTCTGCAATGATTTTAAGTCGAGATTTGTGCTAACTATAACTGCCAGCCCCCTGTTCATGCGGAAATTTAATAGGTTGTAAAGAGTTGAAACATAAAACTGGCTGTCAAACTCAGACCCTAAGTCATCAAGAACTAAAAGCTCGGTATTTTGTAAAAGTCCTAAAGTGTCCGACTCAATTTGAGAATTAAAATGCTCTTTTTCAATGCGACGGAATAAATCGGGTGCGGAACCATAGATTACGCTATAGCCTTTTTTCAGCACTTCTCCTGCAATAGCCAGTGAAAGATGGGTTTTTCCCAACCCTGTATTTCCGCGCATCAAAATCCCGTTGCAGGGAAGATGAAAGTCATCTGCGAACTGTTTGCAATATTCAAAAATTCCGGCCATTCCTTTCCTTATATTCCGCCCTGTCTCATTGTCTTTCTCATCCGGATAAAGCCTTAAGTCAAAGACATCAAAAGACGACAACTTTATTGGCGAGCTTTGGTTAAGCTCATTTGCGGCAAACCGTTTTACAATATCTAAAAAACAGTCGCACCGAATCCCCTCATATATGCCGCTGTCTTTGCATTTTAAACAAGTATGGATAGGATTTAAATAGTCTCTCGGATATCCATTCTCTAAAAGAAGAGTTTCAATACGCGCTTGAATTCCTAAATTTTTCTCAGACAGCTTTTTTATTTGCGCTGCCACATCCTGCGCGCCTAAAATACTGATTAGCTCGCCGCCTGTTCCGGCTAACTCCTCACGAAGAGAAACGTAATCCGGAAATTTTTTTGATATTTCTTTTTGGCGGCTTATAATAATGTTATTATTTGCTGCTTTCCTCGCTTTTATTTCAGCTTCGGCCTTTATATAAAAAGATTTGTTAAATCCCATATCTTTATCTCATTCCTTCCAATGTTTTTGTAGCTGCGCCTTTTGTATTTCCTCTATGTCAAATGATGAAGATTGCATTTTTTCAGATTTTTTATCCTGGTCGATTTCTTTAGAGAGCCTATACCCTTTGTTCCACCAGCTTGACAGTATCTTGTCCATGTATTTAAAATCCATTTTATTAATGCTGTTCAGGGTTTTTTGGTAGGCGGCGTCGATCATCTCTACCGTCATGTTATATACGGATGTCCACTTTGAGATAAACGCTTTTTGCTCTTCAGAAAACGCGCTGTTTCTATCAAATAACCGCTTCATCTCGCTCTCTACACTTCCATAAGCCCTCATCTGCCGGATTTCCTCTTCAGCCTTAGCGATGCTGTCGATTTCTTTTTCCACCCAACCCTTTGCTACTTTTTTTATATACCCCGGCGTGGCTTTATCTATTGAAAAGCAATATTCTATAAGCATAAGGGCACACTCGGGCCTTAAGCCGTTCTCCTCGGATATTATCATCAGCATCTGTTGCTCGGCAGGCTTAAGCGGCCTGCCATACAGTCGTTCACATTCTTTAAACAAAAAACTTATCTCTTCGCTCCCCTTAACAGCTATCGCTATGTCTTTCGGCATAAACAACGGATCCCGGCTTATGTCAGGAATTTTTTTAACCGACTTAAACATCATTGGATCACGCATCTTTTCAATATTTTCTTTTGCAGGAGCAAGCCGTCCGTTATCCTCGGTCAGCAAACCCGCTTGCACCCAAAATACAAGCGCATCTGAAACATCAGATTCCGCAATTCCTGTTTTTTCAGCGACTTCGGTAGCTGACAGTTCTTCCCCGCCATACCGCAAAAAATAAAGCAGCACCTTTATGGCATTGCCGTGCGCAAGCTTTATATAATAATCCACCACCGGAGTCGGAACCGCAAAAACACTGCTCCACTCCCCCAAATCCAGTTTAAAGCTCATTAAGGGTATCTTCCTTTTAACTAAGCGTTTTAAATAGTATAATATAAATATAACATAAATTAGCAAAAAAGTAAATAATTTATAATGCTTTGGAAATACTAAATTTCAAACATCTGTGGCGGAGTCGATTCCAGTGTTTTAACAAGCGTCAACATGGGATCCGCCTCCTAAGAGGCGGGGAACATGAACGCGATTATATTTAGTATAAATAAAAGTAAAGGAGGATGTTTTATGACGCCGAAAGAGCTTCTTTATATGGAAGACGCGCTTGGAATGGAGCAGCAGCTAAAGGTAAAGTGTTATGAATATGCCACTAAAGTGCAAGATTCCGAACTAAAAAACATGATAACCGGTTTATCAAGAAGTCATCAGCAACATTTCGACGACCTTATAGGGCAACTTTAATTGTCCAAATATCTTCGACGGAACCGCTTCCGGTGTTTTAAAAAGCGTCAGCGGATGATTTTCAATCTCCGTCGCCTAAGAGATGAGAGGCGGGCCTAAAAGCGGTTATAGCCGCATAAGTTAAAAAACAAAAAATTATGCAAAGGAGACCTACTATGAAAAGTCAAGCCCTTTTTGAGAAAAAGTTGAAAGAAAATTATGGCAACTCATCATAAGTAATTAAGACACAAGAAAGCGAAGCAAGAACAATCGCAAAAGTT
>JAISVH010000019.1 GCA_031271685.1 Eubacterium sp.
GCGGGAATGATAAAAGAAGACGCCGAAAAAGGAAGCGCGCAGATGGACAGCATGATGCAAGCGGTGCGTGAAATTAACGACGCTAGCGTGCAAATCAAAAAAGTTATAAAGGTTATCGACGATATAGCTTTCCAAACTAACATACTTGCCCTTAACGCGGCTGTCGAGGCGGCGCGCGCCGGTGAAGCGGGCAAAGGCTTCGCGGTGGTGGCGGAAGAAGTTCGCAACCTAGCATCCAAAAGCGCCGAAGCCGCACAGGACACCGGAATGCTAATCGCGAACTCAATGGAAAAAGCCGTGCTCGGCGCACGCATTGCTGAAGAGACCGCGGAATCGTTAAGCGGGATTGTGGCGGGGATAGGCGAAAGCAGCCGTATTGTAGGTGAAATAGCCAGATCGTCTGAAATTCAAAATATCTCAATTTCTAATATTAACAACGGGATAACCCATGTTGTAGATCTCGTGCAAAAAAATAATTCGTCGTCTGAAGAATCTGCTGCCACTAGTATAGAAATGAGCAGTCAGGCCGAAACGCTTGAGCTTTTGGTTTCGCAATTCAAGCTTAATAAATAAAAAACCGATTGGTGGTTTTTTGAAAAGAAGGCTAATAAAAGGGCTTCGATTTTCAAATGAAAATCGAAGCCCTTTTATTAGTTATTTTTTATTTCATGTAAAATATATTAAATTCGTCCGTCGGGTTTATCGTTTCCTCACCGCTGTAAAATTCTTTTTCCAATCGATATGTCCCTTCCGGCAGTTCCTCTAAAATTCCGCCCAATTCAATTTCTCCGCTGTCCGTACCGCCTGCGATAACCTCTTCGCCAAGACTGTCCCACGAAAAATCATCCGGCAGCGAAACCTCTTCCCACTCGCCTTGGTTGTCGTAATAAAGAGATACCATATCTCCGTGCCTTAAGCTTTGGCCGCTTAAATTGGTAACGGTATAAGCAATGCTGACCGCTTCATAAGCGGAGACGTCTGAAACCTCAAGTATAACCTCCCCCTCGGTTACCGGCCCCTCAACGCCATATGGCACAATTTCAACCCCCGAACCAGCGATGTCTCCGACGATTGTCAGCTCCGGCGTCTCTTGCTCTAGCCGCTCCTCGCTGTCATATTCATAATTGTCCTTACATCCACCTAGGGTTATCGTTCCAATTAACGCTATCAAAAAAGCGCCGACGGCAAGATATTGTTTTTTCATACTGCTCTCCTTTAAGGTTTGTTCGTTTTGTCCTTTTAAACAATATGAAAAACAAGCAACAAATATGCAAAATTAACATTAAATTTCAAACATCTGCGGAAGAGCCTCTTCCAGTGTTTTAACAAGCGTCGGCGGGGGGACATGAACGCGATTATATTATTACTTGCATAAAACACCCAACAATTATTACATGTCTTTTTACCGCCAAACTTCGTTAATTTTGCCTTAAATATCAAAGGATATTCGCGTCAAAATTACATTAATAAAGCGAAAGCTGCAGTTAATCTGCATAAACGGATTGATAATCGTTTAACTTTAAATTTATCAAATGACTATATTACAAAATATCATGCGGTTTTGCGAAAATTATTTTTTCTTGTTTTAAAGTTAATTTACTATATTCTCATGCCCATAGACAAATATCGACGCTAAAAGCTAAAAGACCCTTGCCTTAGACCTGCTATTTTTCCGGACTCGGCGTTTTTGATCGCCAATTCAGCCGCTTTTAAAAGAAGATTGACTTCATTATTGCCATATTTACGCCTTAAAAATTTTTCGGCTTTTCCAAATCGCGGCGGACGCCTAACCGGGTCGTGAGCATCGCTGCCCATAATATGGAGACGCCCCTCAAAAAACAGCTTTAAAAGTCGGTTTCTTGTTCTCCACTCAAGCGCCGAGTCGCAGTTAAACTGGGCAAGAACTTCTCCCTCTAAAATCTCATCAATACTACCGAAAGTGTTAAACTCAAAATAGCGCTCAATATGTGCGAGTATAATGCCATGTCCGCAATATCGCACAAAGTCATGAAAAGAATTTAGCAGAACGGTTGAAAAACTTTGATATGGCAATTCAATCAACAAATAGTTTGTGCCGCTTATACAAAGTTTATCAATCTCAAGCTCTAGAAGCGCCGGAGAAAAATAAACCTCAGCCCCTAAGCGTATCTCCGGAAAATTTTTCTTACTTGACAATATAGCCTCGTTAAGCCTCAGCGCGCTTTCGGATCGCGCCTTTAAAAAATCATCCACCGAATCGTCGTCGAGATAAAAGTGAGGCGTCGCCACCACCACGTCAACACCGTCTTTTTTCAGCATCCCCAACAATTCCATAGCCTGCGCAACATCTTTTGCACCGTCGTCCATACCGGGTAATATGTGGGAATGAAAATCAACCCTCATGTACTACTACTCCCTTTCAGACTCAGAATAAGAATAGGAATAGCTTTCGTATTTATACCCAGACCTATATCCCTTTCGCCTAGCGCCGACATTGCAATTAACCTTTAAGAAACCTAACACCTTTCCCTGTGCCAGCTCAATGCTGCGAAGCGATTTTGCTATATCCGGATGAGTGGTTTTACCTTCGTTTACCACAAACATGATCCCGGAAACGATCGCGTTCATAAGCTGCGAGTCGGTGACGACATTTATAGGCGGCGTATCTATCAGTATATAGTCATAATGCTCATTTAAAACTGAAAGCAGTTTTACCATAACGTTTGAAGCCAATAATTCCGCAGGATTAGGAGGGATTGGCCCAGAGACTATAACATCAAGGTTATTGCGTATATTTTCATTTACGGTCTCGTTCAAATTGCAAAATCCACCCAGAAGGTTTGACAAGCCGTTTTTAGACTTTATGTCGAGCAGTTTACCAACGGTAGGTTTTCGAAGATCCGCGTCAATAATCAGCACCGACGCACCCATGTCGGCCAGAGAAATAGCCAAATTAACACAACTGGTAGATTTCCCCTCACCTGGGTTGGATGAAGTTATTATTACTATTTTTTTATCGTTGGTAGCTAAAGTGAATATCAGATTGGTTCTTGCTGTTTTATACGCTTCAGAAATAACAAAAGAAGTATCATTATTTAATATATTCTTTCGTTTTTCTTGCATATTATCAGTTTGATTTCTTTTTTTAGCCATTTCATATCTCCCAATCAGGCATTAAAAAATTGCCATTAAACAATTCAAACATCTCCGGCGGATCCTCTTCCGGTACTTTAACAAGCGTTCAAACATCTGTGCGTAACCGCTTTCAGAGTTTTAACAAGCGTCAGCGGGGTGATTGAAAATCCCCGTCACCTTAAGAGGCGGGGGACATAAACGCGGTGTATGCCGCGTTCCTCCGAAGGAGGCCTTGCCTTGTCACACAGTCAGTCGCGCACCTTAAGGTTGCCATCGAGCTTTGCCCGCTGTTTCAAAACCCTTTAAGATTTTGAAATTGACTGACTATATATAATATAATTTTAATTTTAGCACATTTTTTTGTTTTTTGCAATGATTTAAATAAAAAATATTTAAAAAGCATTGACAGGCATCTACCGTGGTGATACAATGTATTGTCATTTTTTCTTTTTTTGCACACCCGCCTATTGCAAGCCGCAATGCGCCGCTTTCAGTGGAAAGAGTAAACATGGAATTCACTTCAACGCTTACAAGACTCGATTTATTTGGCGCTTCGTCAACACAACGCACTATTACGCATACACTAATATGGTTTTATTTAGGTTAGAAAATGTGTGGTTGATTGCTGCTCCAACACTAAACAGTAGACATTTTTACTTGTCTATTTCCCGTCATGCCGCGTTAATTTCTCCTCAAATATCAACGGATATTATCGTCGAAATTGCTTTTTCTGACTAAAAATATCATTCGTAAAAATTTGCCTACTGTTTGTTTAGTACAGGAGTAATAACTTAGAAAATATCAAGAATAATAACTTGAAATCTTTAATATATTAGGTTTTGCGGAGGTGACTCGCCTGTGACATGGTTTTTCGCGCTGACCCCTGCTTGGCAGGGGTTGCTCGCCACACTTTTTACATATTTCGTCACGGCTCTGGGGGCGGGGTTGGTGTTCTTTTTTAGGTCAATTAATCAAAAAACGCTTGATTTAATGATGGGCTTTGCCGCAGGCATTATGATCGCGGCATCATTTTGGTCGCTTTTGCTCCCAGCCATTGAGCTTGCAACCGAGCTTAACGGAAACGCGTGGCTTATTTCATCCGTAGGTTTCATGCTCGGCGGCGCTTTCGTTATCGGGTCTGATATGGCGCTGTCTAAAGCCGCATTAATACAATCAAAAGGTGGTCCGCTAAAACGCTCTATCCTACTTACAACAGCGGTAACCCTTCACAACATACCCGAAGGACTTGCCATTGGCGTGGCATTCGGAAGCGCAAAAATGGGGATAGGGGGCGCGTCAGTTCAAAGCGCCGCTATGCTCGCACTTGGAATCGGGTTGCAAAACTTTCCCGAAGGCGTATGCGTTGCTATGCCGCTGCGCAGAGATGGAGCCACAAGGCTAAAGAGTTTTCTTATAGGGCAAGCTTCGGGGGTTGTGGAACCTTTCGCCGGTATGCTCGGCGTTTTATTCACTCTTACTATGCGAGACACTCTGCCGCTGACCCTATCTTTTTCTGCCGGAGCCATGATTGCCGTCGTCTGCTCAGAGCTGATCCCCGAATCTTTTAAAGACAACAAGACCGTTGCCGCATTTGGCGTGCTTTTTGGATTTGCCGTTATGATGATGCTAGATGTGGCGCTTGGATAAAGTGTTTCTTGGCAAATTAGCTTCAAACATCTGCGGGAAGCCGCTTCAAGTGTTTTAACAAGCATCAGCGGGGGATTGAAACCCACCCGCCGCCGATGTATAGTTAAGTCAGCATGGAACCCGCCGTTTAAAAAACTGGGTATATGAACGCGGTTATATTTTAAAAATCATAATATAAGATATTAATGTATATAATTTTGTAAAATGCAAAAAAAATATTGACTAAAATAGCAATGTATGCTATTATTATAATAGATTTTTGAAAGGAGTATTTACATGGAACAAAAAAACAACGGCAAAGCTATTGCAGCATTAGTGCTAGGCATACTCGGAATCGTAGGAGCGTGGATCCCTTTCGTTAATTTCATCGCATGGGTTTTTCCAATAATTGCCATCGTTCTTGGCGCAAAGGCAAAAAAAGAATGTGCTGAAGCCGGCCAGCCTACTGGTATGGCTACCGCCGGTCTCGTTTTGGGCATAGTATCTCTCGGCCTAACGGTTTTAGGGCTTATTTGCGTTATTTGTGCCACAATCGGTATTGCTGCAGTGGGCGGACTAGATCCTAGCATGCTAAATCCTTAATTTTCATCGCTTAAATTTACTTAAAAAGGGCGTTTAGCAATCAATCGGATTCGTATTGCAGCGTCCTTTTCGTTTTGCGGAGGAAAAATGTTTCCGTATTTTTATCTGTTTGGCAGAATGGTCGGGTTGTATGGACTGCTTTCAATCGCCGGTATCCTTGCCGCCGGGTTTTATAGCTGCCGCGTAGCGAAAAAAAGTAACCTGGATGACAATAATATCATAACTATACTGCTTTGGGCGGCAGCCGGCGCGTTTATAGGGGCGCATTTGCTTTATGCCATAACTAATTTAGGTCTTTTAGCGGAATTATTCGGAAAAATAGGCCGTGGCACATCGTTTAACGGCATACTTAACGACTTATACAAAATATTCGGGGGGATGGTTTTTTTCGGCGGCCTTATTGGCGGGGTCACCGCAGGCGTGACTTGTATAAAACGCCGCAAACTGGACTTTAATGCGTATTTGGATTGTATAGTTCCGGGCATCCCTCTTTTTCACGCGTTTGGACGAGTTGGTTGCTTTATGGGCGGATGCTGTTATGGTATACGGTATGAACATGGGATTATCTTTCGCAACGCTCTTATTCCTGAGGCCAACGGCATACCCAGGCTCCCTGTTCAGTTAATTGAGGCCGGGTTTAATGCGGCACTGTTTGCCGTGCTCGCCGCTTTGCTTAAAAAAAATGGGCCGAAAGGCAAGCTATTGTATATTTACCTTATTGCGTATGCTATTGAAAGATTTGTTATAGAATTTTTCCGCGCGGACGAACTTAGGGGCAGTATCGCCGGACTTTCCACCTCGCAGATAATAAGTTTGCTTATAATTTTTACCGTCGTGTGCGTTTTAGCGAAAAAAGCAATAAACAAAAATCCCGCTTAAGACGGGATTTTGGGGATTTATGACTTTGTCATCAATCCCCAGCGGCATAAAATTCCGCATTTTAGGGTGTTTTTTCGGGAAATAAATTCCTGAAAAACAGATTTTTAACTTTGTCATTAAGCTGAAAAAGCCCGCTTAACTGCGGGCTTTTTGTTTATTTATAACCGCGTTCATATCCCCGCCTCTTCGGCGGGTGATTATCTCCCGTTGACGCTTGTTAAAACACTGGAAGCGGCTTTAGCCGCAGATGTTTTTTATTTTACTTTAAAGCCTGCTCAACCGCTACTGCGCACGCTACCGTCGCGCCGACCATTGGATTGTTTCCCATCCCTATAAGTCCCATCATCTCAACGTGAGCCGGAACAGAGGATGACCCCGCGAACTGCGCATCGCCGTGCATTCTGCCCATCGAATCAGTCAACCCATAAGAAGCTGGTCCAGCCGCCATGTTGTCCGGATGAAGAGTTCTTCCTGTACCGCCCCCAGAAGCGACAGAGAAATATTTCTTGTTATTTTCTATAGCCCACTTTTTATAAGTCCCCGCTACTAAATGCTGAAAACGCGTAGGATTTGTTGAGTTTCCGGTTATTGAGACTTCGACTTCCTCTTTTTTCATTATCGCCACCCCTTCGGTAACATCATTCGCTCCATAGCACTTTACCGCTGCACGATCTCCTTTTGAAAAAGCAACTTCTCGCACGATTTCTAATTTGTCGTTCGGAATGTCATATTCTGTTTTAACATAGGTAAACCCGTTGATGCGCGAAATTATATACGCAGCGTCTTTGCCCAAGCCGTTCAGAATCACTCTAAGCGGTTCTTTTCTCGCCTTATTGGCGGTCCTTGCTATGCCTATGGCTCCTTCGGCGGCGGCAAAGCTTTCGTGTCCGGCCAAAAAACAGAAGCATTTTGTTTCTTCAAGCAAAAGCATTTTTCCCAAATTCCCATGTCCCAGGCCTACGCCGCGATTCTCCGCCACCGATCCGGGAATGCAGAAGGCCTGTAATCCTATTCCGATCGCCGCGGCGGCGTCGGCAGCTCTGCCGACGCCTTTTTTAAGAGCGATCGCCGCACCTAAGGTATAAGCCCAAACGGCGTTTTCAAACGCTATTGGCTGAACCCCCCTCACTATTTCATCAACATCAATGCCTTTTTCGAGACAAAAGTCTCTTGCCGACTCTAACTCGGCAAACCCATATTCTTTAAGACAAGCGTTTATTTTCGATTCGCGCCTTTCTTTTCCTTCAAATTTAGCCATATTACCTAGCCCCCCTTATTCTTCGCGCGGATCGATTTTTTTGACCGCTTCATCATATCTGCCGTATTGTCCGATATTCTGCTCATACGCTTGGTTCGGGCTTTTGCCGCGGCGGATTTCTTCAAGCATTTTTCCAACTTTTACGAATTTATATCCGATTATCTCGCCATTTTCGTCAAGCCCAAGCGAGGTGATATATCCTTCCGCCATTTCCATATAGCGGACTCCTTTTTTATTTGTAGAAAAAATCGTTCCGATCTGAGAACGAAGGCCTTTTCCCAAATCCTCCAGCCCCGCACCCACGGGAAGCCCGTTTTCAGAAAAAGCGGTTTGAGTTCGCCCGTATACTATCTGTAAAAACAATTCTCGCATGGCAACGTTGATAGCGTCGCATACAAGATCGGTATTAAGCGCCTCAAGTATGGTTTTTCCGGGGAGAGCCTCGCCCGCCATTGCCGCAGAATGTGTCATCCCGGAGCAGCCTAAGGTTTCTACCAACGCTTCTTCTATAATTCCGTCTTTAACGTTAAGGGTCAGTTTGCAAGCTCCTTGCTGCGGCGCACACCATCCCACTCCGTGGGTAAGCCCGCTTATATCAGATATTTGATAGGCTTTTACCCACTTTCCCTCTTCGGGAATAGGAGCGGGCCCGTGATTACAGCCCTTTGAAACCACGCACATCTGTTCGACTTCATGTGAATAACTTATCATAGTTTTTTTCCTTTCTCATTTTCCGCAGCTTTCCGCTGTATGTCCATTATACTATATTTCCCATTAATTTACAAGCAGTCTTTCTGAATTTTTCTTTGTATTATCCATATATTATTATAAGAATTATTCTTTAAAATATAGAAAGGTACAAATATTTATGTCAGTAAAACCAAAAGCAGGCACTCTGCCTCTTAACGCGATGAGCGAGCTGCCCACCCCTAACGCTAACGCAAAAAAAATAACCGCGCTTCAAAGGTCAAGCGGCAGGGTTACAGGATATCAGCTTGAAGACGGCACGACTCTAAACAAAGCCGATGCCGTGAATTTAGCCCGTCAAGGAGGGATAAGAGGGGTAGGCATTGCCAAAAATAAGGGTAGCGAATATTTAAAATCGATCCCTGATGAAAACGGCAACAATAATTTAAGCCATCTTCCCACCATGAAATTATAACCGCGCTCATATCCCACTCCTATTAGGCGGCGGGTGATTT
>JAISVH010000109.1 GCA_031271685.1 Eubacterium sp.
ATTAACTTGAAAACAAGCAAAAATAATTTACGCAAAACCGCTTGAAATCGTATGGATTAAAGCTTTCGCTTTATTATTCCTGGTATTTTCTAAGTTAATTAACTAATAGTCCGCATGGAACACTACGACTAAAAGGAGGGGACATGAAGACGGTTATAGCCGGCGCTTTAAAAAGCTATCATGCGCTTTCCTTACGGTTTCATCGGTGTTTCCTCCGCCAACATGAAAAGCTACGTTAACCCAGCTCATGCATGATATATATCTATATTTAATAATTTGACGTATAAAACTGTCGTCAATATTTATTATAAAATCAAGTATCCCTTTGCGCTTCTCAAGTATTTCGATAAGCTTACCGGCAATAATATCCTGAATTTCCGCAATGTTGGCGGCAAGGTCAGCCGTCTTATCGGTACAGTATCCAGGCGCGCTTCTGATGAGCTTCCAATTGGGAGACTGCAGCGCCATATCGTATTCAATTTCCTTTAATTGCTTTTTCCACATATCCACTTCTTTGTTCAAATAGTAAATTTGCTTCAACTCTTTTTTGGTCATACTCAGCTCCCTTTCATATCCAACTAATTAGCTCAAAAAATATTATAGCAAACTATAGCGTTTTGAAAAATGTAAACATGTAATTCACTCCAATGTTTGCACACTTTGCTATAAGTTAAAATTGAAATTAATTCAATTTTTATTTTACCCGTCGACAGAAGCTTCAAAATTTACAATTTCAAACAAACGGGGAATATTGACCGCAGGCAGCTTCTGTCTCGATTTCTGACCGGAAACACCTGGTGAAAAGCTTTTGATTTCATTGGGCAGCATCGAATATTCTTTATTGTGATTGACTCGTGCCTTATACGACCGCATGAAATTTGATGCTATCACGCTATTTACTAAATCACTGTCCATCATGGACCATTCATGCATTTGTCCCGGAGATGTCATAGCCCTTAACGATTCAGGCAAATTTTCCCATTCCTTCCGATAATTATAACCGCAATTATTTAGAGCTTTTCTGATAATATTCCAAGCCTCCTGCTCTGTTAACTCGTTAGGCAATGTCATATTTGCAATTTTTTCTTTTATCTGTCCTATAACCGGAGGAAATCCTTTTGTATCAGTTGCTATAAAGATTTTAACAGCTGCTTGAACGACTCTATAATCATCGTCGGCAAACAGGGTTTGCCATAAGTTAACTGTCAATTCTGCATCGCCTTTATGAAAATTTGAATAAGCCGCCTTAATTACTGACAAAACCTGCAATGTTTCAATTCTATCCATTGTTTTTTCTCTCCCGTTTCAGCATTTCTAAAAATGAATTTGTGTCAAGCTGCTTGCTTGTACACTTAGATGGAACGCTGTTTTTTTCCCAAGTAATAATTTTTTGCTTCCAATTCTTAACAGAATTCCCCCGGCTGTCAATCCAGCCCGACTCTTGAAAATAGTCAAAAAAAGACTTGGGATCTATATTATTTTTTCTTTCCATGCAATATTTCTCAATCTCATCAAGACTAGGCGGCACAAAAGAAGTATTCGCGATTTGAGAAGAAGACTCTTTCAAAATATTTCTTCCATTCTTGCATTCTTCCATTATTCCATTCTTATATAACTGTGCGTTTGCTAATAGGTTGTTAATAGATTGCGAACCGTTTGTTAATTGCTTGCTGTTTGCCTGCGGTTTTGATTTTTTGCTATCCTGATAAACACTGTAATTAAGCACGTTTATGATGCTTTTTTTGTTTGTCGTTGTCAGCTCAATCTCACGCGTTGATTTCAGGTGTTTCAAAGCAGTTCTAACCTCGCTGATTGTTAACTTTGTCGCCCTAGACAAGTCCTCTAAGGTGGTGATTAATGTTCCTTTCGGAAATATTTCGCCCTTATATTTTGTCTCTTCAAAACCGACCGTAAGAAGCAAATGAATAAACAACCTTGCCGTATTAATATCGCAATACCACTCCCAGTCAAGGATTTTTCGGTGAATTTTAATATATCCTTCCAAATACCCACCGCCCTATGAAAATTAATAATTTATAGGAAACATCACTCAACTCCCGCGTTTATTGCTCCCGCACCAAACAGCAGGCAAAATATTATGTTGGATTTTAGTAGTCAAACAATACAATTTTGGCACTGATATCCATTTATATTAAGGAAAAATTAAAGCAGTTTTGCGGCAAAAAAACAAGTAATAATTGTCGAGTATTTGTTGCAGGAGTAATAAATAGAAAAGCTAAATTTTGCGTCAAAGATAAATCATTCATAGTTGCTTAATAACTAAACTCTCTCTTTGTTCAAGCCGCGCTCCCTTAATTCTAGCCCCAGACTTCAACGCTTCTGACAGCGCGAATTTATTCAACTCAGGTTCCTGCGGAGTATAGAAAATAGAAGGGATTTCAGCCTCTGCGTCAAGCACTATAAGCGCATAATTATTTTTGATAAAAAAGCTGTAAAATGCCGTGTTGAATTTAAATTTACCGATCTCCTTCATAGCGTCAAGCAATTGCTGTTTGCAAGAATCACGGCAGTTAACAAATGAGATAATTTGTTGATCGATCCTATCTTTTTCCTCTTTTAAAATATCAATTAAATGCCCAATTTGACTTATAATTTTCGCGTAACCGTCGGCTTTACTTTCAAAATTCATTTCAAGTTCAATGGCTTTGAACATGTCAGTAAAAGCATCGCCAATCATTCTTCCGTCATTATATAATTGTGCAATTTTTTTGCTCTCTTTGGCAATTTCATTTAATTTATGCGCAACGCTTACATCTTTCCAATATCCCGGTCCACTTGCTTTTTTTTCTTTTTCCTTAATTATCTTAAAAATTTCATTAGTATGCTTGGCGCGCTTATCAGATAATCGTCTAAAAACACACCTGATAAGTTTGCTTAATCCGGTGCATATATAAATTATGGCTATAGTGCAAATAAGAATCAGCACCGCATACTCGCCTACAGACAATATTATTCCTCCCATCCAACTAAAAATTGACAAAAAATAAAGCAAAAAAATTTTTATGTATGATTCAGATTTTTTGGTAACTATTTTATTTGAGATTAGTATTAAGGCAATCAGTATAGTTTATAAATCTAACTGACAGATATAAAATATACTAGCTTTGAGTATGTCGCAAAAAAGACCATAGTGTGATATAATAAAAACAATCTTATTATTACTACTGCACCAAACACTCGACAATTATAGCATTTTGACAAAACGTTCGCGTTTTTCAAAGTGCTATAGCGCGTTCATGTCGTCGGGTTTCATGCTGACTGCGGAATCGGCTCCTCAGATGTTTTAATTAATGAATAAACGGCTAATTACCAATCCTTAACATCTTCATAGGTTATCATGCCTTGTGTCACCGTTAAGTAAAATGCCATTGTACTGATATAAAAAGCTCTATTTCCGCCTAAAGACTTTTGCCATCCCCATCCGAACCTGGCGCTTCCTTTATCTAGCGCAGCCCGCAAACTATCTCCATCGGTATCTAAAAATTTTGAAGCTTTTGATACCGGAATATTTATCGGATATTCCTCGCATAGTTTAACAAGTTCTTCATATCGCGCCCTAAGCGCCGGAGGCAAATCATTTAAAGCACACATAATATCACCCAAAAATAGCTTGATTAGCCATTAATAATTAATAATTTCTATCCCGAGAAGCTTATTTATCGCTTTGATTTCATCTGTTCTAGTGCTGGCTCCTATACCATATAGCCAATTTGAAATGCGTATTTTGTTAACGTCAAATCCTTGAGAGCTAAGCTCCTTTACCAAGTCAGTCTGCTTTCGGTTTGTTTCGATAAGCCGCTTTTTAACCTCAATGCCCCAGGCCGTTAAGACTCGGCGAGTAGCGTTTGAATTCAAATCCATTGATTTTCACCTCCGGTCGTTGACAAGTTATGCAACTTGTTGTATAATTATTAAAATGATTGAACAAGATAGAAGTTAATATCAATTTTAAAAAATAAATTTTATCTCATACCCCGTAACTTGTTTTTATATTTGTTCTACAATTAGTATAATAGAGATTCTCTAATATGTCAATAGTGTTTTTAGAGTTTCTTTATTTTTGTGATATACAACAAAAAATCACCCTTGCATTTAGCAAAGGTGCAAAAAAATGTTAATACTGTTTATGGTCCTTTAACTTTAAATTTACTAAATTATAAAGTTAAACGATTATATGGTATAATAAGTTGTAGATAATAGCGGCGCGTCTCTAGTTATTCAAGCATGAAAGAGGTGAGATATTGAATACTTCCGAAAGAATACTGGAATTAATTAAAAAAAATAATACCAGCAAAACACAGGTCGAAAAAGAGTGCGGGCTATCAAACGGCGTAATAGGAAAATGGATAAAAGGCGAGTATAATCCGTCTTACGGGGCAATAGTGAAAATTTCAAAGTATTTTAATGTGTCAGAGGACTATTTGCTCTGCAAAACAGATGAACCTAACCCAAAAGTTGCAAAGGCAACTCATAAAGAATTGCCTTTGTCGGTTGGTCAGGTTGAACTCATTTCTTCTCTAAATGAAGAACAGCGCCAAAAAGTTCTTGACTTTGCTGCTTTTTTAATTTCTCAGCAAAATCCATGACCATGTTAATTTGCAACGGTGTAAGCTGTGTTAACAATTCTTCAAATCTTATGTAAAAATCATAATGTTCCTGATCTTTTGCCATTCTCATCCTCCTATTCTGGCTGAGCCAAAATTTTGCCCTAACAGGACAAAATAAATCTTTAACTTACCCTCGTAAGCCAAATAACAAAAACATAAATTTAATACGCTTCAATCACAGGAGAACAGTTCGCTGCAAGGGACATCTAAAGCCTTAGCCAATTTGCACAAAACTTTAATAGTCGGATTCTTAAAGCCTGACTCAATGTTGTGAATATGCGACACAGACACACCGCTTTTCTCGGCCAGCTCTGACAATGAGATTCCCTTTTCCAACCTGATTTTTTTAACAAACACAAGCATAATTGCGCTCCTTTAAAATATTGTTTACAAAAAAGCTAAAGGCAATATGTTATCTGTTGAAGCGCTTTTTCTCTATAGAGAAAATAATAAGTAAAAAATAATACAATTTTATATGCAATGACAGCAAATTGTATTTTTGACTCAAACATCTGAGACAGGGCCGCTTCCAGTATTTTAACAAGCGTCAGCGGGGGATAATCACCCGCCGCTGACGTATAGTAAATTAACTTGAAAACCAGCAAAAATAATTTACGCAAAACCGCATGGTATTTTGCAGTAAATCCGCCGCCTAAGAGGCGGGGTACATAAACGCGGTTATATGCTTTACTTAACGATATCTATTTTAACCGGATCATATAATATTATAACATATATATTTATAAAATATCAACGGGATATATAAGCAGCAAAAATTTTAAAAACCCCATATAATGGGGAGAGGTGATAAAAATGCCAAGACCGAGAAAAGAGGCTCCTAACCGCGCCGACGGACGATATGTAATTAAAAGGGTTATCGGAACTGATAGCAGCGGAAGGTCGGTATATAAATATTTTTATAGCACGCTGAACAAACAGGACTGCATGCGTCAATATGAAGAATACAAAATTAAAGAAAAGCTGTCTCTTTTCGATGAATTGGGTAATAATATAAAATTTTGCACATACTGCAACAAATGGCTTAAAACAATAAAAGGAACAGTAAAAGACAGTACCTTTGCGCTTACATACGAAAACTGCGCCCGTCATTTAAAAGACTATTTTAACGAGCGCCCTATGAGCGGGATAAAACAACTAGAAATACAAGAATACTTCAATGAAAAAAGTAAAATTTTATCGCATGAAAGCTTAAAAAAACACAAAAGCGTACTGGCACAAATATATAAAAGCGCGATACGAAACGAGCTTGTGTCCAAAAGTCCATGCGTAGACATTAAGATACCCGATAATAAACCGAAAAATGAGAAGCGCATATACGCGCAAGAAGATGTCGATTTGATAATTGAATATGCGAAATGGCATCGCTTTGGCCTTGAGGTCATATTGATGCTAGAGCTTGGACTAAGCAGATCGGAGATGTTAGGGTTAAAATGGTCAGATTACGACAGCGAATCCATGACTCTGGAGATAAAGCGCGGCGTAGCGGACGTAAAAAGTGCCAAAACAGGTAAAATGGAGGTAATAGTTGACGATCCTAAGAATATATTCCGTAAAAGGATAATACCTATAAAAGAATATATTTGTGAAATGCTCAATGAAAAAACGAAAACCGATGAGTTCATATTTACAAATAAATCTGGTAAAACAAACAGCCCTAATCAGTGGAATCGAAGGCATTATAAGGTATTCATGAAAGAAATGAAAGAATATTACTCCTCGCGCGGTATTGAAATATCAATGCTAACCGCCCACGAGCTTCGGCATACTCGTGCCAGCCTGTGGGTAAACAATGACAAAAATCTTTTAGCAATAGCAAATGTCCTCGGACACAGCGATCTCAAAATGCTACGTAAAAGATACGCACATCAGAATGTAAAGGAGATAAGAAAGCTGCTTGATATATAGTTATGTGTCATAACTGTTTTAGACAACTTTATGACAACTTAAAGAGTCCGAAATAATCTTATTACCTAGATATAAAAATAAAAAAACCTTGAATAACTGGATTTGTTTGACTATACATGTATTTGACAATAACATTGAATTATTTTGGGGTGGTAGAGGCCGCATCTCAAATCACTTTGATTGATTCATCATAATGTATAGTTTTTTATGGTAAAATTAGTTTTGAGAGCGTATAAACTTTTGTGTAAATGGTAATAATATCCAATAAGGAGATAATTAACAATGAACACAAAAGTTTATACGCTCTCGGTGGGCTTCCGTTAGAAATATAATTTATCAATTACTCATCTTCCGTTTGAATTGTTTTTTCAATTCTTTTTTCTTTTTCCCACATAGTACATGACGGTACTAATATTAGAATAAATATCTTTTTCATTTTATATCTTCCTTGATTCAATTGTTGTCAACGATAGAGCGATGCGTTCATCATTTTGATTAATCCATTCATCTAGCGAAGAGACAATTTCTACATCTGTATAACTCCCCATTTTCAATTTTGACGCCGAGCCGGAATTTTGATCTTATATATACCCATGAAAAACCATTAAGAATTGTGTGCGTAGTTTTCTTCAACCGCTTGTAAGCCGACACAATATTCAGCGCTAACAGTAGCTAACTGTATCTCTGATAAAGCTGAAGTTAGCCTATTTCCAATATCATTTATTATTTGTTGAACAATAGTTGGTCCATATTCCTCAATTAGCTTTGCTATTTCGCCTGAATATTCTTCAAGAAGTTTCGCAAATGGCGCTGCCATCATCCCACTCGGATCAACAAACTTAACCGGATTATCCATGCAATAATTATACCAATTATGTCCATCCTTCGCCGGGTCGATCGTGAGGAAATGTCCCACACTAACGTCCAGCCATCTCGCGCGGAGTTAATAAATCAGCAATGCCGGGTCGTAATACTCTCCGGCGTACCGGAACGGGTTTTTGTCGCTCGAAATTTTGTTCTTTTCGTTCCAGTTCGCGTCATACTGATAGGTTTTTGTTATCGTCCCTAAATTGTTAGTTAATGCAACTACGTCACCGTGCGAATTGTGAAGGTAATATCCAATGTTGTAATACGAAATGTAAACATGCAATTCGCTTGTAAACTGTTCTAAACTGTCGAACTTTTGCAGATACAAAAACTCTGATTTAAGTAATCCAAAGAAGTTTTCCTGCACGGCATTGTCCAAACAATTGCCCTTGCGAGACATCGACTGAACTACCCCATGACCTCGTAAAAAGGCTTGATACTGTCGCATTTGGCAGTGCCAACCTTGGTCAGAGTGCAAAATCAACCCTTTATTTTCAAGCATCAGCGTTTTCGCCTTTTGCAACATTTCATGCACTAAATGGTACGTTGGGTGATTATGCAAATGATAACACACAATTTTGCCATTGAAAAGGTCTATGATGGTTGACAGATATATTTTCTGCCCAAACAGCGCAAATTCTGTGATGTCAGTTGCCCATTTTTGGTTAGGTTTATCTGCATGGAAATTGCGGTTTAGCAGGTTCGGAGCAATTTTGCCAACATTGCCGTGATACGATTTGTATTTCTTGATTCTAATCATGCTTTTCAACCCCAAAACTCCCATTAATCTCTGAACTTTTTTATGATTAATTACCATCCCTTGGCTTTTCAGCTCCTGCATGATTCGGCGATAACCATAACGTCCTTTATGCTTATAATTAATTTCGCTGATTAACCGCTTGATTTCTGCGTCTTTGTCCGGATTTTCATTAATTAGGAAGTAGTATGACGAGCGAGAAATATCGGAAATTTTCAACAGCCCTTTGAGTGGGTATTTACGCCTTAGTTCTAGCACTATTTGCGCTTTTTCTCTCGGGCTGATTTTTCCTTTTCCCGAACTAAGGCGTTCAATTTTTTTAAGTATTCGTTCTCCATCCTCAGGCGCTGAACCTCGGCAAATAAGTCTTCTTCAACTTTTGCGCCCAGTTGTCGCGGTCTGCCTTGTGTTCCTCCCGAAATTCGCCCTCTGCGCTCCACAAGCAAGGCTTCGGCACCTTCTTCAAGGTAAATTCACATCCAACATTCCGGTTGTGTTTTGCTTTTAATTCCAAAATGTTTTGCGACACTTTCCGCACTTAATCCACGTTTTTGCATGTGTTCCACGACCTCAATTTTTAACTCGCCGGAATACTCTTTGTTTTTTCTTGTCATAAAAATGCACCCCTCTCTACTTTACACGTTTTTTATTTCCGTGTCCAGTAGTTGGGGGGCAGTTCAGGACGGTAGTTTAGGTCGATTTAATTTTGATTCTATAGGCACACATCGTGCGCCCACTTTTTGCGGCAGCCGGGGGCTCTGCCGCAGGTAATTAGTGATTAATCTGTTTCTTCATATTGCTCTACAATTTTACTTTCATAACCATTTTCATAGACTGTTGGGTCTTCATGAATTTTCCAAAATCTTTTTCCTTCAATATCTATAGCAAAATATTCCAGTTAACTTTCAGAATCCTTAAATAAACCTCCGGTTTTGTAAATTTTTTCTTCGTATTCGTCTAATTTTACTTCTTTTATTGTAGCATTTATAATTATTTGTTCCGAAATCATGTAAGGTGGGACTTCAACAATTTCCCCACCTTATTTAATTTTTTTGTTAATGTTGATAATAATAACTTATTATTATCAAAAGACCACAGGCCACTTTCGCTTACTATTCTCTCAATACCACCATCCTGTCCATACTCGAATAGATATTCACCATTATCATAAAAATGATAACGTTCTCCGTATGATGCGCCAATAGATGGGCCTTCATGCCATGTACCAATCAAATCGTCAGTATTACTAATTATTGTTGTTGATAATATATCATCTCTCTTGTCATAACGACTTATTAATACACCAATTTCATTATTAGTTGTTGAATTTATTTCAGTAGATGATTTATTAGCATTGCATCCATATAAAATAAATAAAATTACTATTAAAAATAACAATTCTTTCATGTAATTACTCCACTTATTTTTAATCATGAGTGTAATATTTAATTCGTTCTAAATCTTTTTGGTAATACCCATCTTCCATTTTACCATAATTATAATTATCTGCTCCCGCCTGTGCAACCACTACACCAGCGTCAGCATTTTTTTGAGGGTGCACAATTTGTACATGACTTGGCATTTCAGCTTCTGGATTATATAGCGTGCTTATAGTTGGATTTCCTGCATTTGCACTAGCTATTGCCTCTTCTGCAGTAACTTCTCGCCAACCATTATTACCAGCCGCCAAGCCAGCGCAACTACGGCGTAGGCAAAGACGGCAGGATCGGAATGTACGTGGAGGAAGGCAACCGCTCGTGGTGTACCTACTCAAATGCCAACGACCAGCGCGCCGTAACAATCGAAGTCGCCAGCGACACAACAGATCATTACGCCGTCAACGACAAGGCGTTTGCCGGACTGCTTGACCTTGTAACCGACATCTGCAAGCGCAACGGCATTAAAAAGCTGGTATGGTCAACTGACAAGAACAGCTGCGTAAACCACCTGAACGAGTGCAACATGACGGTACACCGCGACTATGCCAACAAAAGTTGTCCCGGCAAGTATCTTTATGACCGCCACGGCGAAATCGCCGCCGAGGTGAACAGACGGTTCGGGGCGGCAGAACCTGTCACGCCTCCCGCGCCGCCAACTCCGGCGGCGCCCGCTGCTGTGAAAAAGGGTGATCTGGTATCTATCGCCGCAGACGCCACCTATTACGGCGGTGCGTCCATTCCCGGCTGGGTTAAAGGCGATAAGTGGTATATCAGCAGTCTAAGCGGCGACCGCGCTGTTCTCGGCAAAAACGCAAGCGGAAAAAATGACATCCAAAGCCCCATCAACACCAAATTCTTGTCGGTGGTGGGCGCAGCGGTTCCGACACCCCCCGGCGTTCACCGCCTGCACGGTCAAAGTGACTGCCGACGTGTTGAACATCAGAACCGGCCCCGGCACGAACTACGGCACCAATGGCGCGATCAAGGACAAAGGTATTTATACCATTGTCGAGGAGTCGGCCGGCACCGGGGCGACCAAATGGGGCAAGCTGAAATCCGGCGCGGGCTGGATCAGCTTGGACTACACACAAAAACGATAGGAGGAGAACAAAATGTTACAAGAGTTACTTATGACGTTGCTCCAAGCGGTTATCACCGTGGTGGTGCCGATTGTAGCGGCCTTCGCCGCGCAGTTTTTAACCGCAAAAGCGCAGCAGTCAAAAGCGACCGCGAAAAGTGAAATCGCCGGGCGGTATATCACCGAAGCGGCGGAGGCGGTCAGCACCGCCATTCTATACACCGCGCAGACCTACACGGACACGCTGAAAAAGAGCGGCACGTTCACGGTGGAGAACCAGAAAACGGCGCTTTACAGGACTTTGGATCAAGCCAAAAGCCTTTTGACGGAGAGGATGCGTTGCGTTTCCTTGAGTCCTCCTATGGGGACGCCACAACGTATTTTACTGACATAAATTGAAGCGGAAGTCAGCGCGTCCAAGCGATAACTGAACAGCAAACAAAAAGCCCTGCACTTAGGTTTAACCGCCTAAGCGCAGGGCTTTTTTGCATTTTGCGCTATCTTGAAATTTTTATCACCACGGCGACCACCCTCTTAAAGAAGTATAAAGTCGCCGGGTTCAAGATTGCGCCGTTTGGTGCGGATAGCAGGACTTGAACCTGTACCCCTTTGCAAGGACTGGCACCTGAAGCCAGCGCGTCTGCCAATTCCGCCATATCCGCAATATTTCATTGTAAAATATTATATCATATAGTTAATTAAAAGTCAATATGCTATAAAAAATCTGTTTTACCGAGTTTGGCTCAAAAATATGGGTACAAATTTTTATTTTTGCCGCCTTATTCGCCTGACCTAAACTCAATGCCATTGATATGATGCCCATTGCCTTTTGAAAATTCATTTTCACCATGACTTACATGAAAATGTTTTTCAAAACCAACATCAACCAAGCCGTTATAACCTCGCCAACCATC
>JAISVH010000008.1 GCA_031271685.1 Eubacterium sp.
CCGGCTTGCTTCCGGGTTGGAGAGCGGTTTCAAACGTCAGACCGTCACGTCCGGAATTATCGCCTTTGGTTTGTACTATATATGTGGCTTTATATCCCTTAACAGGAAGATAAATAAATCCTCCTTGATTGCTTACGGTGTATGCCACATCACTGGTTTTTTCTCTGTAAATTAAACTTTTGACTGTTCCGGTAACTGCCATTTTAGCCGACCCGGTAATATCAGTCATTCCTGCTGTCGGATCAAGCTTTAGCTTTACAGTGGATTGACGGGGAAGGAAGTAATACGTTAACTCATTATACTTATCAGAAGAGCCGACCCTAAATTGCAGCATCACATATTTAGAATTATCCAACAGTTTGCTCAAATTAATGTAGGTCTTTCCGTTTCTGTTATAAGATGTAGCAAGCTTCCATGGTGTTGACTCTTTTATTGCGAACTCACCACTTTTGGATTTAAACTGCCTGTAATCAACCGAATAGCCGATTGGGTTTTGGACTTCAAGTATTTCAGAATCAATATCGACCTTATTAGCCAAGTCTGAAGCGTAAATCGCTTTGAGGCTGTCGCCGCCCCCGATATAATAGGGCAGTGTGACTATTTCGCCGTAAGCGTTTTCCCAGCCTAAAAAACTGTCTTTTTCTTTTATTGGATCCGGAACATCATCTTTAGAGATAATATCACCTATTTTTGCGCTTATGATCGTAGGTTTTTCTCCGTTTTGGGGATCAAATTCTATATCCCAAGGTCCGGTTTGGCTAGTATGCCCATAAGATATTCGGGCAATGGCATAGTTTGATTTGTCAATATTGTGGTATCTTGGCATACTGTGACCTACCGCGAGCTCGTTACCACTGCCATCAGTTAATTTATAGCTTTTCAGTGTAAGAGGAGCAGTATAGTAAGGCGAACGGCCAAGATAAAATTCATATCGGTTGTTCGCGGTGTTCAAGTTGATCTCTTTCACTGCGCGGGTTAAGTCAATAACAAAACTACCATTAAAATATGAGCCATGCATAAAATTAGGAGAGCTACTGCCTAGACTTTTAATGTCGTATTTTTGACTCTGTGGTTGTATAGTCACGGTAACAGCATCTTTTAATTCAATTTCAACCTCCGCAAGTAATTCAGGTGTGTATGGAACCTCTCTTGGCAGAGAAGTGGCTATATGGTTCATATGGTCGGACAAACATATATCTTTGAAATGTCCGTACGGTATCCAGACACACCCCCAATTACCGAAGCTGTGTCCCCATGAATTCGCTGTTTTAAACGCCCCCATTTCACCCGAATCAACAATATCATCGTTGTCTATGTCGCACCACAAATTGTCGTTATAGCCTACTAACGTCATTGCGTGGTTGCTCTTGAACAAACTTGCCATAAGGTACTTCTCACCGGCAGGAACATCTTCGGATGAAGCGGGATTGCGTTTTGTGTCTGCAAATGAAAAAGACCTCGCGTCAATGCCAAACATAAAGATATATCCGTTTGCCAAATTTTCTTTTAAACGTGACTCGCTGTATTCAATATTTAAGTCGGGATGAAATAAGACTAAAGATTTTTCTGGTTTCCTAGACAATGCGTCCCTATAGACCTTCGCCTCTGTCGGGTATTTGAAATTTGACACAATTGGAGTGTACGGCATTTCCTCAAGAGTTACCGGACCGAATTCGTTTAGCGACTGCCTATAACTGAAAGCCGGTGAAAACGCCGCCTTATCTCCAAGCGTTTTAACATCAATATCGTGCTTCATGGCATACATGTAGGTATAACAATAATAAACATCGGCGAATGTTAAGCAGGAACCTAGGGAACCTTGACTTTTTACTATGGGGAAATATTTTAATTTGCTGTTGTCGACCGACGACGGTAGCGCCGCTCTTAAGCGGGGATTGTTTGTAAGCCCCCTTTGTTTTCCGATCTCGGTTATTTCGGGCATTTCCGTTATTATTTCGGCATCTTCATCAATGGTAAAGGCTTCATTTATTTCTTCCTGCGTGGGGAAAACATACCCTTTGGGTGGTGATATTGAAGCCTCATCTGTCGCTGTTATGCTTACGGTTAGCAAAATCAAGCCTAATATTGTTATTATACTGCATGAAAGGAGTTTGATTAATTTTTTCATGATGTATCATCTCTTTCCTTTATAGTGATTACTGATTTAAAAAGGCGGGGTTCACCGGAGCGAACCCCGCCTTTTTAACAGAACGCCAAAAGTGATACTCACACTAAGTATTTTGAAAAACATCCTAGTTAATGCTTGGAGTTATCGTTTCTTCTCCTTCAAAAACTTTATATGCGGCATCGCAGTTGATTTTTGCGGGGTTTGGATTGCCTTGTATGTTAAAATACTAAGTAGCGCGGCTGAGCTTAATATTATTAACCGGGTAAACGTTGTGCGTGTTTTATGATTTGAAACTTAACGCCGTCAATGCTGTATTCGAGGGCGAATTCTGTCACAAAGTTCGCCGCGGTTCCGCAGCGCGCGTCAAACGAAATTTTAAGCGATGTCGCGCCGCCGTGAACGGTTTTGAAAATATCCACGACCGTATGCCGGCTATTATCCCGCTGGAAAATGCCGGGTCTTGGCTGCAGGACGTGGCGGACGCTATTGGGGGAGCGGTTACGGACTTGGCGGCAGAGGAAAGATAAAATTAACACCCGAGTGCATAATTTCTTCGTTCATTCCAAAATCTCAAACCTTATGCTGAAGTTTTCGTTTACAGCCTTTACCTTAAGCACACGGCTCGGAGTGCCGTCTTCTGATACAGAGCGGATAAAATAAATATTTGATCCGATTTTCAGTTTAATCTGATCTGCGGCTTTCCACTTGGCTTTTTTATCGGTAATTAACAAAATACCGTTTTCAAGCTTTGATGTAGGCGCATTATCGGCTTCAATATATTGTACTGCTGAGCCTCTCATGCAAAAACTTTTGCCGTCAAGCGTCGTAAGGGTATTTTCAGATAAAGTCAAAGCAACACCGTCCGGAAGCGGCAGGAATTTAGACGCGCTTTCGGCGGATTTGCTGTCCGCGCTTTTTCTGTAAATTATACCGCCCTTATCGTTTGCGTAAGCTATACCGTCGTCATAGAGCGACACTCCGCCTATTGAGGGATTAAAGTATAACTCGTCGCTTGGATTTGTGGAAACCTTCAGCCATTCACCGCGGTTAGATAATACTTCCATACCGGCTTTAAGGGTTATAGAATCCTGTGCGGTGTTTATTTTGACTGAAGGCGCTTTTTTTATTTTCAGCGCTTTTGTCTTTGCCTCGACAGTTATAGCCTCGTCACCTTGTTTTAAAGTCATTTTTACGGGCTTACCCGGCCTTGAAGCTCCTGTCGAAGCCATACGCAAATAGTAATCCCCACCATTTTTAGGGATTGACAACGCCCCTTCCTTCCATTTTTGCTTTCCGGTAATCACTAAATCTCCGCTTTCATTAAGGGAAAGCCCGGAAGCGGGGATATACTGCATTACTGCTTCTTTTCCAAAGACACTTTTGCCGTTAGCGGACAATAAGTCCTCGGTTGTCAACTGATCGCTGTTACCGGGTCCCAAGTAAACGGCGGCGATTTTGCTCGCCTGTTTTTTCGGCGTCCCTGCGGTTCTTACATACACCATGCTTTGTCCGTTGATCAATTTATCATATACCGAAATTCCGTTTAAATCCTTATAGAAAATCGCTGAATTTGGTTCGGACGGATTTGACGACACCGGATACCAAGCTTTTTTATCCAGACTGATTTCCATAGTTGTTTTCAGCTTTATAGCGTCTTTTGTCCAGTCAACGGTAACATTAGGCTCTTTTGCGGAAGCGGGTATGCTCAATTTTACCGGCTTGCTTCCGGGTTTTAGCGCGGTTTCAAACGATAATCCGTCGCGCCCTGTATTATCAGTTTTACTTTTTAAGAGATAGTTTTGTTTGCCGTCTCCGACCGGCAGATAAATAAACCCGTTCTGATTTGCTGCCGTAGCCGCAATATCGTCGACATTACTACGATATACTATATCGCTATTGGTACCGCTGACTTCCAGTTTCGCGAATCCATCCATTGCGGTATAACCGTCATTTTTAGAAATTTTTACTTTTATAGCCTGCTCTCGCGGCGTGAAGTAATAGACACAATTATTCTCCTCTTCGGCGTAACTATCAATTACTTTTAATTCTAAAGCGACATTTTTCTTATTGTCTATAATATTGCTTATATCTGCAAAGTCCCGCCCATCAAAAGTATAGCTTTTTAAAGGCTTCCACTTAGTTTTCTCATTAATTACTGGCGCCGAAGACGCGTCTTTTGACGTGAAGCGCCGGTATTCAAACCTAGCGCGACCTATCGTTCCTGTATCAAACAGTATTCTTTCAAGGTCAAGATCAACCATTTCGCCGTAGTTTGTACTCCATCGAGCGGTTAAAATATCAGATCCGTTTACAAAATACGGGAATGTTATAAGATTTCCCCTTACGTCCTGCCAGCCGCGGAAAACATACCCTTCGCGGGTAGGCGCAGGAACACCTGAACTGTTAATTACATCGCCGCGCTTGAGATCAGGAAATGTGATTTTTTCCTCACCGTTGAGGGGATCGAAAGAAATGTTCCAAGAAGTATTGCCGTCATGGTATCCGTAAGTTATCGAAGCCAAAATGTTATTAGAACCCGCTCCGGTAGTAGTAGGGGGTCCGTTGTAGGAAGCAAGAACCTTTCCTGTACCATCAGTTATTCTAAATCCGCGCAATGTTGCGGAACTGCCTTTTAAAACAAAATTATACAACATTGTGTTTATATTGACGAGACCTTTAGTCGGGTCAACGGCTGTCGTTAAGTCTATAACCATTGTACCATCCATAGGACGGCCTAAATGAACAAATTCAGATTCGTCAGCGCGATGTGAAATGTCAAAGTTTGCGGGGACAATACCAATAGAAAGTGATTCCCCTTTATAATCCACTTCAGCTAACAATGTCGGAACATACGGCTCGTCTGGCGGCAAAATTGTGAATATACCGCTGTTTTGGAGAGAACACGTATTGACAAAATCATAATATGATACCCACACAAACCCATTATTGCACCAGTTCTTTCCCCATGAGTTAGCAATTTTAAACCCGCCGAGTTCATTCCAATCCATTATATTATTGCCATTGCGGTCATACCATATGTCATCGTTATATCCGACCACTGTCACAGCATGTGCTGTGCCAGTCGCTTGTCTATAAAGCGGAACTTTTTCTCCTATCGCAACATCATCCGCGACAGAATTAGGATTATCCTGTATTACATAATTATAGGGGGATGAAAAGGCATCAACCCTTACTCCGGCTACAAAAACATAACCGTTAGCGAGATATTTTTTTAACAGTATTTCATTATATGGATAATTCTTTCCCTCTGAAACATACGCATAATGCACCTTTGCTTTTTTTGATATGGCGTCACGCCATGCTTGCGCATTTGTGGGATAACGGAAATTGTCCTCGCTTTCCATGTCATACGGCATATCATGCAAAGTCATTGCCCCTGACATTGAGAAATGTGGTCCGTGGTAATTAAATGCCGGCGAAAACGCGGCTTTATCTCCAAGCGTCTTAACATCTATATTTTTTTTCAAGGAATACATATGTGTATATGTGTAATATACTTGCGCCCAATATTCACATGAACCGATATTTCCTTGATCCCCAATTTCCGGAAAATATCTTAACGTGCTGTTGTCAGCGGCAGCGGGAGTGGTACTGGTGAGGGTATCGGCTGATAAACCGCGCTGCCTGCCTACATCTGTAATTTCAAATGACTCTCCTAAAAAGCTTTGAACCATCTGTCCGTCACGATGATAAAAAGTTCCGTCGTCCTGCGGTTCAAACACATGCCGCTCTCGTGCGGACACGCCTCCTCCGAACACCGATATGCTCAATACTAATGCCAGGCTCAGTGAAGTTAATCTGAATGTTTTTTTCACAGTGTATCACCCCAATATATAAATTATTTGGCTGAATAAAGTAAAACTTTACCAGTGCCCGAAAAGTAAGAGAATACGGGGGGCGGTCGGAGCCGCCCCGTATTCTAGCGATTAATTATAATATTTTGTCCCTTCTATAACAATATTGTCTATTCCTACTCTGGCATCCGGACCGAGCCTAGCGGGAGTGCCGTCAGATTTTTTTATCCCCATAGGCGATGAACAATACCATCTTATATAAATTGTTGGTACAGCTGATTCAAGTACAAAGCTTGCGTCATAAGGTGAGTTTTGTGTGTTTATTGTGTATGATTTGACAGTATGCCAATCGTCATTCAAGCCAGTAGTGCTGTACTGAACTTCAAAATCAGTAACTAAATTTGCTGCAAATGTTGTTGCTATTTGTTTAAAGTTAATATCAAATTCTGTACAACCCTTTGTGGATAAAGTCACCATATAGGCTTTTGGAGTTTCTAAGGAACTGGCATTCCAATTATTTGCGACAATACCGTTGTTATTTTTTTGAACATAAGTTGTGTTCAAAAAGCTAAGATACGCTGCATTGTTTTTTGAAACATTAAATGTCCCGTATTCCCCCTTATCAGCATAATAATACGGTGCTTCGTAGGTCGCGTTAGAGAAATCCGCAAGCACAAAATCTTGTGAGTCAACATCGGGTATGACCTCAATAACCTTAGAAGCCGTTATGTTATTTAGGCTTGTTGCCGTAATTGTTGTATAGCCGGGGAATAGCCCAGTTACAACGCCATACTGATCAATTGTCGCAACAGTTTTGTTTGTACTATCCCAATTAACGGGTGAATTTGCTCCTTCGGGATATGTGATTAATCCTAATGGCAGTGTATCTCCTACTTTAATTTCAGTTCCCGGATCGGCTATTTCCATGCTAGTCAGTTCCGGTGAAGCGTCAATAATAATTGTTGCCTGAATGCTATTATCATATTTAGAAATAACAGTAACGGTAATAGATTTTGGCTCTGAGATATAAAGCTTTCCTGTTTTAGTTATTGCGGCGGCGTTTTCATCGCTGACAATCCAATCAAGATCAAGATGAGTATAATTTGCGGGTTCAATTATCATATTGTCAAAATATGTTGGACTAAAGAAATCAACGCCGGTGTCGAAAGCACCATAAAACGGTATTTTTATATATTCTTCTTCAAACCTTATGCTTTCTATGTTTATAATAGGCGCATCACGGACAATTACAGTAGTATGAGCTTCTAATCCATTCTTTTTAGCTGTTATTATAGCCTTACCCAATTCTTTACCGTCAACTCTTCCGTTAATTGAAACTGAAGCAATTTCGGGGTTGTTAGATGACCACTTATATCCGGTATTATCCAACGTTTTTTGGTCCCGTCCTACACCGCCCAAATATATTGAGTTGCCCTTTTCAACCGCAACAGCCACTTCAGTGAGATCATCTGGAACGGGTTGCCTTGTCAACATCACAGTCAGGTGCTTTTTACCGCCCATTGCAGTTATTAGTGTCAGATTGGAGGGAATAGGACTTATGCCTTCAAAATACACTTGCTTCTTACCAGTAACATAAATGGTGTCACCCGATTTTGCAACACTGATATATTCAGATTCATATTCCCAGTCAATGATTTCATCATTAGGAATCGTAGGAGTGGCTTCAAATTCACTCGTAGCTTCCTCTTCAACAAATATAATTGGCTCTTTAATATTAACATCAGGAAATGTAGGAATAAAAACAGGATAAGGTGAACTGTTATCCATTTTCCAAATATTTTTGAAATCCCATCCTAATGTACCCTCATAGAAGTTTTGATTTGTTGTATTCGCAACTGTCGCTGGCGAACCATCATTGCCTTTATACACAGAAGATGGATATGTTGAACTGTTTATAAGCTGTACGGAGGTCGAAGCATAGAATAGTCCATAACCGCAATATTGTGTTCCGGCTACTTTGCCTATATTAACAGTTCCGGTTCTTGACTTTGTGCTATAAGTGGCATGAATTTTTCTGTTTATAGCAATACTCTTATCTACTTCAACATACGATGTACCTGTGCCACTATCGCCGACAATACCACCTGTTTTTTTACCGTTACCACCAGAAATAACATCTGCGGTCGAATAGCAACGGATAATTTTTTGTCTCACAGAGCTGCTGCCTGTCGCGTTACCCGCGATTCCACCGGTTTCTCCGCCGCTTGCTGAACTAATCTCACCCGTGGTATAACAATCGTAGATTTCTCCCGGAGTGCTTGACATTGTTACAAGAGAACCAGCAATACCGCCGACTTCTTTACTGCCATGTACTTTAACGTTAGTGTAGCACTGTTCAATCGTGCCGGTATGGTCACCAGCAATACCTCCAACCGGACCGCTTGTTCCAAAAACGCTAACTAAAGTTGAAGTAGCGTCTGGCGGCAGGATTACTCTGCAACGGGCAATTACCGCTTTTTTTGTGTTGGTTGTTTTATTAGTCTTGCCTATTATACCGCCAACATTCGATGTACCACTGACTGAACCCGTGAAAGTGCAATCACGGATTTCAGTGTGCTGACCATAACCGACAAGACCGCCGGCGTACTGTTTGCCTTCAACATTTACATAAACTTCACAGTTGGTAATATATAATGTGTTTTGAGCATAACCGACGAGTGCTCCTGAGTACGTGCCTGTGCCTGAGGCGAAGACTCTGCCACCGTTGATTTTTAAATTTTGTATAGTTGCCGTATTTGTCTGACCAAATAAGCCAACGCGCGAAGTCCCACTGACATTTAGGTTATGAATCGTATATCCATTTCCGTCAAATACTCCACTGAATGTTTTGTATGTTCCGCTTTCACCAATAGGTTGAAAGACATGATTTGCGGGAAAAGTAATATCTGACTCCATCCTAAAGTGTGCTGTGAGGTATTTTCTAACGTTTTCTAAATGATTATATGTCTTAATGATGTATGGATCATTACCATCACCGGTTCCCCCAGCAAATTCCGTCGTATTTCCCGCCGCCATAACTGGTAATATTGTCACAGTTGCGGTTACCGCCATAATTATAGCGATAAAAACGGATGTAATTTTTTTAGTCATTGTTTTGACCTTCCTCTCATGAATTTTAAACGTTTACATATTTTTCACATCTGAACAAGTTTAAATATCCAATGGACTCATTCCCTTCAATAATTTTCAAACATCCGCGGCGGAGCCGCTTCCCGTGTTTTAACAAGCGTCAGCGGGGGATTGAAAATCACCCGCCGCTGACGTAGTCAGCATGGAACCCGCCGCCTAAGAGGCGGGGGACAGGACGCGGTTATACGATAAAATCATCAAGCGCGTTCGCATAATGAATTTTTTTGAACATTCCTGACGATTAACGACAACCTGAATAGTGTTCTCACACAATATATTTTGACATATTCTTGAAAAAAGTAAAGGAAAAACTACCGAGTGGTCAAAATAAGCTACTGAGTGGTAATTGTTTAGCGATTTTTCAATCAAATTTACGCTTTAGCGTATTTTAATTGTATAATGTCGGATGATTTATTAAAAAAGTGAGCCAGTGGTGAGCCGGCTCAATTACCTATGTTACGTATCATCAAATATGCCCGTCTAAATGTCTTGACGTTAGGTTTAAGTTATAAACCGTCAGTTGATGTGTACAGTAATCAGCAGAGCGGAGATAATTTCCACAGTAGCGATGGCAGCTACAAATTACGGGATATTGATTTCATACTTTCCATAGGCTTTTCCTTAATTTTTGATTTTGCTTACTTACTCATTTTACGGAGTTTTTCTGCAAGATTTTTTGGTTCTTTAGGTTGATAGCTGTCAAACCATGAAGCGGCGCCGCAAGCTTTATTAGCACTGTTCAATGCCAATTTTGAAACGGACTCCATCAACCGTTTTTTAAACGTCTTTTTTATAACTATACCCCCCTTCCTTTTATACGAACGTACTTTATTCTTATATATAACCACTGTTTACGGTTATACATAGGTTATACTTTTGCAAATGCACATTTAAAAATTAAAATGGATATTGAAAATTGTGTTAACAAAATAACGTGAATTATGTTACTGCCCCACCAAATAGGAGCAAAAGCTATTGCCAACCAAGACATACTAACAAAAATACTGCGTATTTTATTTATCCTTTTATCTTTTTTTGTCAAAGGCTTATTTTTATGCTCAATGGGCGAAAGTATGCTGACAGTAATAATGTTAAACAAACATATAAGTAAAATCAAAAAGTGAAACTGCAAAAATTGCGACAGAAACAGAAAAGTGTTTGCAAGCAGCATTACGCTGACAATACAAATAATATATGTTATTTTGCATCCTATATAGGTGCTTGCGTGATAGCCTCCGCTAAATCTTCTGGTTGATGAGAATACTGTATAAAATATAAAGGCGTCAAATAAATTTCCAAATAGGACGCCGGTTAAAATTGTGATTATTACAGTTATGATATTTGAAATAACCATTTCAAATCCGTAAACATAAATATCTATGTCCTCGTCTGAGATTATTTTTTCGGACAAAAATATTTCTGTTATTTTTAAACTTAACAGATTCATCATATTACCATCCTCCATAATATATTATAGGACATTTTAAATAATTTTCCAATACTTTTAGCGCAACATGCAGGATTTTCGCGTGAAATGCACTTGACACCTCCCAAAGCCTTTAATCATCGGCATTTTTAACGATCGTTCTTTTGTAAATAAAAACAACCGCATTGCTAAATAAATTGCAATGCAGCTGTTTTTGTGGGATTCAGCGTATAATTTATGCGAATTAGGTCAGACAGTTTTAAGGTAGACGTCCGCTATAAAATAACCGTTTTTTTCTAAAAAATCAATCATGCCGTCGTTGTTTTTTACAATCTTCATTATAGATTTTAATCCATAACCGTGTTTTAAACTGTCCGGCTTTATTGTTTTCAAATCGGGGTTAGTCTTTAGCACAGATTCAGATATTTTATTTTGTATTACTATGTTCAAATATACTTTTTTGTTGCTTATAAGGATTTTAATTTCATTATTATGAAAAGATTTTTTACAAGCCTCAATGGCGTTATCCAGCAAATTTGAAATTAGTATGCTGACATCAAGCTCGTTTATAGATGAAAAATTTGCGCGAATATCGCATTCTGTTTTTATTCCAAGCTTTGCACATATAGATAGCTTGGAGTTTATTACAGCGTCAATAACTTCACTGCCGGTGAAAACCAATGGTATGACATTCTTATTTACATGGGTTGTAAAGTCTTCTAAGTATTGCTCTGCTTTTTCGTATTTTTTATCTTGTAAAAGCGCCAAGGAGCATTCGGAATAATGCTTTAAGTCATGCCTTAATGTCTTGATTTCTTCATGTTGAGATTGAATATCTGCAAAAAGAGATCTATAAGCATTATACTTTGTTTGCATCGTGACAAATTCGGTCTTCTTCAAATTTGTTTTGCCAAGCTTGTATAACAATAAATAAAGCATGATGTTCATTACGACCAAGCTTATAATAATTGCAACATATGCGTCAAAATTAGATATTTTATGTTCCCTGTTAAGATCCCAAAGCAAAATACATATGAAGCATGAAATCGTAAAAAAGGCAAAAACAAATATCCATTCATTCCAAGACAGATTATACGTAGTTTTATTCCTTAATTTTATAACTAAGTTTGTTATCAAAAAAAACAGGAATTTTGTAAAAAAAAGAACGATGATACGCAAAAAAGAATCCTCTTCAGAATGCAGGGTTTGTATGTTGTCTACCCTGAATATTAACGCTGTCGCGTTTAATATAAGCATACTTATCAATGCGATGGAAATCAATATTCCGATGCAGGATATAATTTTTTCAATTGCTTTTCCGTTTAAAAATAGTATTGTGAATACAAGACTGAGAATTAAAAAAATCAATATTGATAAAAATTCAAATCCCTGATACTGGCTTAACGCAATATTATCTGCCGCAAGTAATCCAAAAGTGATAAATGCCGCCGCCAAGCTTTTTTTATGATACTTAAATCCAAAATATTTGCAGAAAAAATAAATACTGATAAAGCACTCAGAGAGGCTTGCTAATATTTCAAAAGCTATCATATTCTATCCTCGCATCCATTTTTGAAACTTTTTTTGCACCTCGGCTATTTTTTTCCTGCTTATAGGCAAGTGCGTCTTGTCATCCAGCGTTATATCGTCGGTGTTTATTGAATAAATATATCGGTAATTAACGATAAAGCTTTTTTGAATTCTGATGAATCCCATTTCGCTCAATTCCTGTTCTAACTCATTTAATGTTGTCCCGTATGCCTCGAATTTTGCATCAATGGTGTTCACGTTGACATTATGTGAAGCGCCTTCTATGTAAATAATATCATTAATTCTGCATATTATCTCTCCGGTTTTAGTTCTTTCATGCTGTAAGGCGTTGTCAGCTGTTTTGATGTTGAAGGTAATCAGTTGATTATCTGTGTTAATATATTGGAGCAGACGATTCAGCGTAGGATTTAACTCATCCTTTAGTTTGGATTTTCGTAAATATGCAAAAGGCTGATATTCAATTGACTCATAAACATAGCTGTCGTGACTGGTCACGAAAATAATTTTTGTTTGGCTATTACGTTTATTTAAAAAATCAGCGGTTTCCATTCCGGTTATTTCGGGCATGTCAATATCCAAAAAGACAACATCGAATTTTTCATTGCCCCTAATAATTTCAGACCCGTCAGAAAAAATATTGAATCTAAAAACAACACTGTTCTTACTAAAAAAATCGCTTACTTTTTCTTTTAATTTTTCAGCGAAGGTGCTGTCGTCATCACAAATTACTAATTTCAGCATATTGCCCCCACATCAGACTGCGCTTTTTATTTGTTTTATCGGCAGATTTCAGTTAAAATTTAGTTTAGCGTGAAGAAAAATAAAATATAACCGCTTGTTAAAACACGGGAAGCGGCTTCGCCGCAGATGTTTGAATTGGCAATAATATATATTGAAATGTCCGTAAACTCCGTCGCTTCTACACTCCGTTACATAGCATAAATTGAGATTTAACTCGATCGGCGAACAAGGCAGCGGCTGTTTGCCATTGGAGTGCGGAACGTCGGCAGGGTCAGCGCGGTCTTGCTCCGGGCGTTAATAAGCGGTATGCCATTAAAACCCGAAAATTCCCATTTCATCGGCTGATACTGATTGATTCCGGTCTGTATCGGTACAATATCTGTAGGGAATATCTCGCCGCTTTGCCTGACGCTAAGTCCGCTTGGATCGTCAAGCCGCGCGAAAATATCATCCATATCGGCTTTATCAATAATGTATCTTCCGCACATAATATCGTTGATTTTAGAGGATGAGTATGTTATAATTGACATGTTAGCATATTCTTAAAAATTAAGTGTTAGGAGAATACCGTATGCCTTGCGAACAAAACAAATCTATGAAATGCACTTGTACATATTCATGCCCGCGCCGCGGGCAATGCTGCGCCTGCATAGCGTATCATCAGAGAAGCGGCGAGTTTCCGGCCTGTTTTTTCTCGAAAGAGGCCGAGGCTTCATATGACAGAAGCTTGTCGCGGCTGATGAGGGACAGGGGAAAGTGAAATGTCAACTCAAATTGAAACATTAAAAGACTACGTTTTAAACAGTGATAATATAGTCTTTTTCGGCGGCGAGGGAGTGTAGTGTCGGTTCCGGCGGATTTGTTCGCGAAATTCCAAATGTCATTCTACACAAGCCCGGAGGACGCCGTGTTTAAGGTGCTGGGGCTGGAATAAAAACAGAAGGAATGAAAATGCTTATCAACTCAAAAACCGCCGAAGAATCGGCAATCCTGAACCTTGCGTACGACGTGTGCGCGGCGGCGCGAACCGCGCCGAAAGCCTGCGGTATCGACCATCTTGAAACCGCGATTCTCGCGGGCAATGACAAAGACCGCCTTACCGCCGAAATGCGTAAAATCGGCGAAGCTCTCGGCGATTCGGGCAAATTTTTCTGCCGTGACGCGGGCAACGCGGAAGCAAGCGCGGCGGTCGTGCTAGTCGGCGCGAAGTACGAAACCCGCGGACTCGGTGAGCGGTGCAAGCTCTGCGGCTTTGAAAACTGCGCCGCTTGCGAAAAAGCGGGTGCGGCTTGCGTTTTTACATCAATGGACTTGGGGATAGCACTCGGCTCGGCGGTTTCTATGGTCGCGAACAACCGCGTTGACAACCGTATCATGTTCACCATCGGGCAAGCGGCGGCGAAACTCGGTCTGCTCGGAGAGCACAAGCTGATTATGGGGATTCCGCTGTCCGTTTCGGGCAAGTCGGTGTTCTACGACAGGGCGTGATTTGTACCTCAAAAACGGATTCGCGCGCATACTTTGCTCCTGATATACCGCTTGTGCCTTAAAAACCTCACAGAGGCTTTAAGGCGGCGTTCCACCCGTCAAGGAGTATAAAAATAAGAACTTCAATAGGAAGGAATGGTCATAAAAATGAAATCTTACCGCAAAGAACTGACATTTCACACCAAGACCCGCCGCGCCTATATCAACATTACGCCGCAGGTGGAAGCGGTGCTTGCCGAGAGCGGCGTCCGCGAAGGCTTGTGCCTTGTCAACGCCATGAACATCACGGCGAGCGTGTTCATCAACGACAATGAAAGCGGTCTGCACCGCGACTTCGAGCGATGGCTGGAAAAACTCGCGCCGGAGAAGCCGTATGACCAATATGACCATAACGGCGACGAGGACACCGCCGACGCGCATTGGCAGCGTTCGGTTATGGTTCGCGAGGTGGTCGTGGCGGTCACGGACGGCAAACTTGACTTCGGAACGTGGGAGCAGATTTTTTACGGCGAGTTCGACGGGATGCGCGACAAGCGTGTGTTGGTGAAGATTATTGGGGAGTGAGCCGCGAATGATTACGCATATTATGAAAAGTAAATTGCATAACGCTGCGGCTGCGGCGTTTTACAGCTTTATGGTTGACCCGCCGCGGGAAATATATGCGCGCTGGCTCCCCGAAGAACACCATAAATTCCATGTTGTAAAACGAAGTGAAACCACTCCCGTAGGCGATTTAATCTTCTTCGACCAGCACATCGGAAGTAAGCACAGACTGACCTTTTACGCAATAACAAGGGTTGCCGACAAACCGAATCACGTTTTATTTCAAATGCGCAGGTTCGGAATAAATTTGCCCGGCTATTTAGATTTACAATTTCGAGATACAGCGGACGGGCTTTGCCTGACGGAAACAATTCGCATTGGATTTAACGGGTCGGGAAAGGTTTTAGACCCTATTATAAAATTATTTTTCAACAAGTCTTTTTTCAATGAAATGAACGCGCATCATAAGCGGGAATGGGCGAACTTAGCGGAAATATTGCGGCAGGGAAAATCAGATGGAAACTGAGGAGGGAAGCATGGGGTACAGCGTTGATTTGAGCAAAATGCCTGTTGCGCAGTATGTTGAGATTCTGAAAAATCAAAATCTGCTGCCGGGGCGCAGAATACTATACATATAATTCAAGGGGGAGTTTAATCATGGCAAGTCATCCTATTTATCAATTTTACGCGGTACTGGACGATTACAAACCAAAAATATGGCGGCGCTTTCAGGTGACGGAAAATATAACCGTCGCGCGGCTCGGCTATATTCTGCAAGTGATGTTTGAAATGACAGCAAGCCACCTTATGGCTATCGAAGTGCCAAAGGGCGACAATTTCGCGCAGTACATGAAAGCGAAACACCCGGATTTGCCGCCGGCAACGCCAAACGAGTATTATGACAATTTGATATGGCGTTACGAGATTATGGATGCTGATTTAGAACCGTTCAGCGATCCGCACCGCAACGTTAAAGTTGCCGACGCGACAATGGAGCGGCTTCGCCACGCGGTTTCCGAGCCGAAAGAAAAATTGAATTTCAATTATGATTTCGGCGATGACTGGTGGGTTTCATTGACGCTTGAAAAAGTGTTTGTGGATAAAGAATTGCCGGGAAGCGAACTGCCGAGAGTTTTGGAAGGCGCAGGTTTCGGTATTGTCGAGGATGTAGGCGGCACGAGCGGGCTTGAAGATTTAGCGAAAGCTTTCAAAAAGAAGAAAGGCGCGGATTATAAGGAGTTCAGCGAGTGGCTCGGCGTCGAAG
>JAISVH010000028.1 GCA_031271685.1 Eubacterium sp.
AGAACCGCGGAGTTGGGATATTCTCATATGTTGCGTGGACAATCTCACGGGATTTTCAGAACCCTTGTTTTTCGAAAACGGAAATACAGAAGTGCATTGTACATCAAATCCGAAATTCAATGTAAAATGTGATTTTTTTTACGAGTAATCTTAAGCCTGACAAGTGCTTTTTCCACAGCACTTATTACGAAATTTAACTCTTCGGCGATTTCTTTCAGATATGTCTACGGATACTCTTCAACATATTTTTTAGCTTTTTAGGTTTGATTTTACGCCATGTTTCCTTACGCTTCTTTTGCTTTAATGTTCCGCTTTCTTTCAGCTGAGATTTCCACGTTTGTAACGTAGTTGTGCCTACTTGAAATACGGCTTCTGTTTCTTTTTACTGTGGACATCGTTCCAATACGCGGCTGCTTGACGCTTTAATTCTATATTGTAACTCATATCTTTATTTTATCGTTTCTTAGAACTTTTTCAAGTTGAATGACTATATCCTGTTAATGCAATACCACACAGCTCTGGAGTGCAAAGCGCGCAGTAAAATTTTTAGTCAAGCCATGCAGATAAGTCCGCCTTCGGAGACACGCGGCGCACGCCGCGTCTTAAAAACGCATTTAGAGTTTTTAAACGGACTAACTATAATCGATCTTTTTCACCTTTTTTATATGTTTTCTAAGTTATCAACTATATATAAAGTTATTTACAAATCAGAGAATTTGTGATATAATAAATATTAATGTTAAAACACTGGAAGCGGTTCAGCCGCAGATGTTTGAAAGCGGTTTTGCAAATGTTTTTCGGCTTGTTTTAAATTAAAAATGAGGGTATATTGATGGATAAGCAAGATAAAAAAGTTGAGTATATAGATATTCGAAACAAAAGCAAAAGCTTTGGAAAAAAAGACAGAACGCAAAAAACTATAAGCCGCGGAAGACAAGCCTTGGCAGTAACCGGGACAGTATTTCTTTCTATCCTTCTGATTTTAATTATCACATTTTGTATTGTTTCGGTGGCGCTGACTGTATATGTAATGCAATTTGCCGAAAACTCATTTGACATTGATCTTAAAGATGTTGAGCTTAGCATGTCCACTTTTATTTATGCTTATGACGAAGAAGGCAATGAAGTGGAATTGAAGCAACTGCAAACCGATGAAAATCGTGTGCTTATTGATATAGAAGAATTAAATCAGCATACTCTTGATGCTTTTGTAGCTGTAGAAGATAAGCGCTTTTTTGAGCACGAGGGAGTTGACTGGTCAAGAACCGTTGCGGTTACGGCACGAGCGATTTTTAGCGGAGGAACTGAGGGGGGGTCCACTATTACCCAGCAATTAGTGCGTGATGTTACACAAGACAAAAAGGCAAACGTAGGTAGAAAGCTGCGCGAAATTTTTAGAGCGTTAAGCCTTGAGGATAAATATACTAAAATTGATATACTTGAAAGCTATCTTAATCGAGTTAGCTTTGGTAGCACATCTTATGGCATAGGTTCAGCTTCTAAGCATTATTTTGATAAAGAGGCAAAGGATTTAACTATTGCCGAGTCGGCTATTTTAGCAGGCTTGCTTCGTTCGCCAAGCAACTATAATCCTTATGCCAATCTTGAAAGTTCACGCATAAGACAAAAATATGCGCTTGAATCAATGTATAGCCAGGGACTTATAAGCACTGCGGAATATGACGAAGCCCTAAACGAAAAAGTAAAGTTCAGGATTCCGGTTAAGGGTGATTTTTATGGATACACCGACGAACGCTATAATGAATATTTCGGTATTATTGATGGCGAATCTGCACTGGAAGAGGATTTATATTACGAAAATGAGTCGTGGGATGAAATAAAAAACGATGTGCCTTATAAGTGGAATGGATACGATGTTACTCAAAGCTATTATGTCGATGCCGCTATAAACCAGATTGTAGAGGACTTTTCAGAGAGCAAGGGGATTTCATTTGAGGCGGCAAAGGAGATGTTTTATAAAGGCGGCTATAAAGCTTATTTAAATGTTGATCTTAAAATGCAAAATGTCATTGAGGAAAAATTTAGAGATCCTTATACGGTTTTGACCTGGTATAATGAAAGCGCGGCAAAATCGGACTTATTACAGGCAGCTTTTATTGTAAATGATATGCGCGGAAACGTTAAGGCGGTGGCCGGAGGCTTAGGCGAAAAAGAAGGCGACGGAAGCTATAATCGTGCCACTCAGTCCCGGCGTTCAATCGGATCGACTATAAAGCCGCTTTCGGTATACAGCCTTGCTATTGACCAAAATATAATTACCTATTCTACTATGATACACGACATCAGCGGTGAGATTCTCAATCCAGATAATCCGGGGAACCGGAACAGTCGTCAGCGTTGGCCACAGAATTATGAAGAATACGGATATGGCACGGGAGGGTATTACCCTGCTTGGTATGCGGTTCAAAAATCACAGAACACCGCAGCGGTAAGAGTCCTTTCGATGGTGACAAGAGAGGCGAGCTTTGCGCAGTTGACCAACCGGCTTGGATTTTCTACTCTTGATCCAGTTAACGATATGTCATGGTCTCCGCTTGCGTTAGGCGCTCTTACCGAGGGGGCTGAACTGATTGAACTCGCTGCGGGGTATCAGATATTGGGAAACGGGGGCATGTATTATAAACCGTATTTTTATTCTAAAGTGGTAGACGGAAATGGAACTGTTATATTGGAACAGGATTATTTGGGAATTCAGGCGGTATCTCCGGATAGCGCGTGGATTACTAACCGTATGGTCAGAAAGGTAGTGGAAGACTATTCTGGAACCGGAAGATACGCGTTGCTTCCAAATGTAGAGATTATCGGAAAAACTGGCACAAATAACGACATGTCCAATCTTCTGTTTGCGGGGCTGACCCCTGATTATGTCGGTGTTGTCCGCATAGGATACGATGAAAAGAAAGAGATTGCAAAAGGCAGCGGCTATAAAGCTTTAGCTAGAATTTGGAGCGATGTTATGGTAGATCTTATTGATACCTCGGCTCCCAAAAGCTTTGTTCCCGACAGCACGGTGTTAACCCTAAGTTATTGCACCGAAACCGGCTTGTTAGCAACATCTAAGTGTCCCAGCACAAATATCGGATATTACAGGCAGTCTAATGTTCCACATAGCTGTGACTCTAAGCATGACGACACCTATTGGCAAACTCATGGTGACAATGAAGGGTTTATACCCTTTTATCCGTGATTATCGAATATGGATTTTAAATTTACAGCTCCTTGTCATTTTGGGCTTGAAAAAACGCTGTCATATGAGATAAAAAAGGCAGGGGGCAATGAACTTGAGGTAACAGACGGCAGGGTACATTTTAAAGGAAGCGAAAACACTATGGCGCTTGCGAATATTTCCTGCTCCGTTGCCGAACGAATTGGAATCGTATTAGCTGAATTTTTGGCACTCAGTTTTGATGATGTTTACGATGCTGTCAAAAATATTCGGATTTTTGATTTTGCTAAAATAGACGATCGTTTTCCAGTCGTTAAGGGGCAGTCAATAAATTCAAAACTTTCAAGTATTCCTGCTCTTCAAAGAACAGTAAAAAAAGCTCTCGCCGAGTCAATGTCGCGGCATTATAAAACCGTGCGGCTTTCTGAAACGGGCGATTTGTTTCCTGTTCGCTTTTTTCTTATAAAAGATAAGATGACGGTATTTCTTGATACTAGCGGTGAAGGACTGCATAAACGCGGTTATCGCACTAATTCCGGCGAGGCTCCGATAAAAGAGACTTTAGCGGCAGGGCTTTGTGATTTAGCAAGGGTTAACTGTGATACCACAATGGTCGATCCTTTTTGTGGCAGCGGGACATTGCTGATCGAATCAGCGTTTAAAGCGCTGAATATCCCTCCCTGCCTTAATCGCCAATTTGCCGCTGAAAAATGGGATTTTTTCCCAAAAAGAACTTGGTCAGACGCGAGAGAGAGACTTAAAGAAAAAATTATTCGTGACAGTGAGTTCAAGGCTTTTGGGTTTGATAAGAACGAAAGCATGGTCTCGCTAACACTTGAAAACACTAAAAAGGCGCTGTTTCCTGAATTTTCAAAGCTTTTAAAAGCAGAAAAACGTGAAATTTCTGATTTCAAATATGATATAAGTTGGAAAAACGTTAAGGTCATAACCAATCCGCCATATGCCGAGCGGCTTCTTAATCAAAACCAAGCTGCCAAGGTTTACGGGGAAATGGGAAATACGCTTTTCCCTCGTGATGGGCATGAGATATACGTTATCAATTCAAATCCCGAATTCGAGGATTATTTAGGCTATAAAGCCGAAAGAAACCGAAAGCTTTATAACGGCATGCTGATGTGCAGGTTTTTGATGTATTACAATAGACATTAAAGCAATACCGCACAGCTCTGGCGTGCTTTGCACGCCAGAGCTGTGCGGTATTGTCCTAAGATAACCCTCCTGTCCGTGATCTCATTTTATCTTTATCTTAACAGTCGCGTTAACCCCGATAAGCCCAGTCAAGTCCACATCCTCTAAAATACTGATTTTCACCGGTATGAGCTGAGTAACCTTAGTGTATGTCCCGCTAGTGGAAAAGCTAGTTAGATTACCGCTTAACGCCGTTTGTGTAGTGTAATCAATCTCATATACATTCCCGTGAAATTTCTGTCCCTGGAATGCGTCGATTTCAATATCAGCGCTTTGTCCCTCTTTAATTTTAATTATATCTGTCTCCTCAATATTCGCTCCGATATGCATGTTGTAAACATCTGCGACCACTAAAACAGGTGAAGCGGGCGACACTACCTGATTTAATACTGCGTTTGATTTTACTATCTGGCCATTAATTGGCGATTTGATATATCCACTGTTTTCCGCAAACCCCAAAATCTCATTTTCGACCACGAAATCTCCTTCTTTAACCGAAAAATCCAAAAGTTTACCAGACATCGCTACAGATATTGGATATGTTTTTGAGGTCACCCTAGCGTTATCAGTCGAAAAATATGTATTACCTTCCCAATAAAAATAATACCAAACGCCAACCCCTATCATTATCAACAATGCCAAAAAAATGAATAGGCTGTTTTTTCTCCTCTGTTTGGGGCTTTTTTTTATATACCCTTCCTCTATTTTTTCTAGCGTTACCGGTTTTTTATTTTCTTCCATTGTTCTGCTCCTCATCCTGTTCACTAAAGCGCGAAGTACGCACTAATAATATAAGATTTGCTTATTTTAAGTTAATTTTACGTCTCTTCCCCTTCACTAAATTGAGAGTTATACAAATCGGCATAAAAGCCGTGCTTTTCTAAAAGATCGTCATGATTCCCCTGCTCTATTATGTCTCCATCCTTCATAACAAAAATCAAATCGGCATCTCTGATAGTAGACAGTCTATGGGCTATCACAAAGCCGGTTCGCCCTTTCATAACCGCATTCATCGCTTTTTGAATTAGTATTTCTGTCCTTGTGTCAACGCTGCTAGTTGCTTCATCGAGAATCAATATTTTTGGGTTTGCCAATATTACCCTTGCAATAGTGAACAGCTGCTTTTGCCCCTGTGAAATATTGCTAGCTTCCTCGTTAAGTATCATATGGTATCCGCCGGGAAGAGTCCTGATAAATTCATCGCAATGAGCCGCTTTAGCGGCTTCAATTACTTGGCTGTCAGTCGCGTCAAATGTTCCATAACGTATATTGTCCATAATTGAGGCGTTGTACAACCATGTGTCCTGAAGCACCATACCGAAAACTTTTCTAAGGTTTCCTCTGGTAAAATCAAATATATCATGACCGTCTATCTTTATACTCCCGCTGTTTATGTCATAAAATCTCATCAAAAGCTTGACAACGGTAGTTTTTCCCGCTCCCGTGGGACCAACGATCGCGACATTCTGGCCCGGCTTAATTTCTGCGGTAAAGTCGTTTATGACTATCCTGTCGGGATGGTATCCGAAATGAACGTTTTCAAACGTAACGCCTCCGTGAAATTCTCGAGATGGATCGGAAATATTAGCTTCAACGCTTTCTTCTTCCGCTTCTAAAAATTCAAACACTCTCTCTGCCGCCGCGACAGTTGACTGAAAAGTGTTCGAAATGCTTGCCATTTGAGCGATAGGTTGGGTGAACTGCCTCATATACTGAAAAAATGCTTGAACGTCACCAAGCTCGATCGATCTTTTTACTACAAGATAGCCGCCTAAAACACTAACCAAAACATAGCCTAAATTCCCAACGAATTGCATTATTGGCATTAAGATTCCGGTGGCGAACTGCGATTTCCATGCAGAAACATGTAGTTCGTTGTTTACTTTTTGAAAACTTTCCGATGCCTCCTCCCTGCCATTAAAAGCCGTGACAATGTTGTGTCCTCCATAAGTTTCCTCAATAATGCCGTTGATATCACCCATCGACTTCTGTTGATCTCTAAAATAAACTTGAGATTTTTGCATGACCAACATCATAATAACTCCGGAAAGCGGAACGGTAAGCAGCGCAGCAAGCGTTAACACCCAACTTATAGATAGCATCATTATCAAAACTCCGATAAGTGTGGTGACAGAAGTAATTATCTGAATAAGCGACTGATTAAGAGTTTGACTCACCGTTTCTATATCGTTAGTTATACGCGACAATATTTCTCCGTGCGTTCGGGTATCATAATAATTAAGAGGAATCTTGTTCATCTTAATCGAAACGTTTTTTCTAAGGTTATAAGTAACATCCATCGAAACCTTCGACATTATGAAACCCTGCAGGTAGCTACATACAAATGAAACAGAATATAAAATCAAAAGCCAAAAAACTATTGTAAACATGTAATTAAAGTCGGTAAACAGCTCCGTTCCCAAATAATAAGCAAACAAGCCCTCCAAAAGCTTTGTAGTTACTTTTCCTAATAATTTAGGACCGACTATTGAAAAAACCGTTGAAAATATCGCAAAAAAAACAACTATTACTATTTGAACTCTATATGGGACAAGATAAGCGGAAAGCATGCCGACAGTTTTTTTAAAGTCCTTTGCCTTTTCAATCGGCGCCATTCCCATAGGGCCCCCGCCCGTAGCCGGAGTTCGTCTCGCAGAAGGTTTTTGTCTTTCCTCACTCATCTGGACAATTCCTCCTCGCTAAGCTGTGAGCCGGCAATTTCCCTGTACACTTCACAAGTCTTAAGTAGTTCTCGGTGTTTTCCCTTCCCCACAATCCTTCCATTATCCAAAACTAAAATTTGATCCGCTTCCATAATAGTGCTGATGCGCTGTGCCACCAGTAAAATCGTGGTATTTTCAGGCAGGCCCTTTAAAGCGGAGCGAAGCTTGCTGTCAGTTTTCAAGTCTAGCGCCGAAAAGCTATCGTCGAACACATAAATCGGAGAATTTTTCACTAATGCCCTAGCTATCGACAAACGTTGGCGCTGCCCCCCCGAAACGTTGGTTCCACCTTGTGAAATAGGCGATTCAAAACCGTCTTCTTTTTCTGATATAAAGTCATCGGCCTGTGCTATTCGCGCCGATTTTTCAATATTTTCCTCAGTTGCACTCCTGTCCCCATATTGTAGATTAGACTTTATAGTCCCCGAAAACAACAAACTTTTCTGCGGAACATATCCTATCGCCTGCCTCAAATCCTTTGTTAAAACTTTTCTGATGTCTTTACCGCCTATCAATATTTCACCGCCGGTAACATCATATAATCTCAACAAAAGGTTAACAAGGGTGGATTTTCCGCTGCCGGTAGAGCCGATAACAGCCGTTGTCTCCCCCGTCTTTGCTATAAAGCTGATGTTTTTAAGCACATCTCCTTCACCGCCCGGATAACGAAAGCTGACATTTTTATATTCTATTGTGGAATCAAAATTATCTTTATTGAATTTTAATGGGTTTTCCGATTCAAGTACCGTTTCGTCAGTTTCTAAAACCTCTTCTACCCTTTTGGCCGAAACCGCAGCGCGCGGAATGAAGATGAACATCATTGAAATCATGATAAATGCCATAACTATTTGCATTGCATATTGCATATAAGACATCATTGTGCCCAAATCCATCTTCAAATCCGATACCATACGCGCTCCGACCCATACAATCACCACAGTAATAACATTCATGGCAAGCATAATAAACGGCATCATAATTGACATCGCGCGGTTAACGAACAGATTTGTGTCGGTCAGCTCTTTATTAGCGACGTCAAAACGATCAAGTTCAAAATTTTGCGTGTTAAAGGCACGGATAACGAGTATACCATCCAAATTTTCGCGGGTGACTAAATTTAAACGGTCAACCAATTTTTGCACCATTTGGAATTTCGGCAGAGCGATAAAAAACAAAGTCATAATAAAACCTACCATGACAATTACCCCTACACCGATGACCCAAGTCATAGACGCGCTGTTAGACAAAGCTTTTATCACCCCGCCGGTGCCTAAAATCGGGGCATAAAAAACCATGCGTATACCCATTACAAGAAGCAGTTGTATCTGCGTCAAATCATTAGTCGTCCTGGTAATAAGCGATGAAGTTGAAAATTTATCCATTTCCGCACTCGAAAAAGCCAAAACCTTGTTGAAAATATCCATACGCATATCACGAATCACATTTGCCGCGGTCATAGAGGCAAAATATCCTACAATGACAGACGCGGCAGTCCCCACAAAGGTTATAATCAACATTAAAAGTCCCGTTTCTAAAATACGAGGTATATCTCCAGGAATCACCCCTTCGTTAACTATATTTCCCATGTAATCAGGCAACGCCAAATCGCAACTGGCCTGTACAAATAAAAGAGCCACCGCCATAAGCACCATACCGATATAAGGCTTCATATATTTAAAAACTTTAATCATTAAAAGTACCTTCTGTTCTGTATCACTAAGGTATCATTATACCATTTTAAAATTTTAATGTCAAACTTTTTTAAAAAAATTTTATTAAATTTTTATAACAGTTTGACTTTTTATCGCCTATCAGTCAAAACGCTATAATATTGAGCAAAGCGCTATTCGCCTAGCATCTAACATTAGGTGCCGGGCGAATAGCGCTTTTGTGGGATTAATTCACATGCAAACGCAATTTTCTATATAACCGCGTTTATGTCCCCCCTCATCTTAGGCGGCGGGTTATGATCATTTACCTTTAAATTTATCAAATTTAAA
>JAISVH010000049.1 GCA_031271685.1 Eubacterium sp.
CCCCGAGCTTTCGCATGACTTAACGGCAGCCAAAACCTCAGGCCTTACCGGATCTATCATCGCTTCAAGTCCTATAAACGTAAGACCTGTTTCAATTTTTTCAGGGCTGCAATCCGCAGGAACTTCTTCAAGCTCTTTATAGCTACATGCTAGCACACGCAGCGCCCTATCCGCGTATTCTTTGTTTTTTTCTGTTATTACCCGAAGAAGCTCCGGCATTAGCGGAACGACTTCTCCGTTAAAAAGCGCATGCGTGCATACGCGCAAAACCTCGTCAGGCGCGCCTTTTGTGTATTGCACGATACCGCTTTTAGATCGGTGCACGGTTGACATCATTTTGCGCATGCTATCGAAAGGCGCTTCCGCTACACGCGGCGACTCGGCGGCGAGATCATTCTTGCTGAATCCTTCTTTAAGGGCAAAGGCGACCAAAGCGTTCTCGGTAGGATCTCCAACGATATCACCATCGGGCGACAGCTGAGAATCACAGCAAAGCGCCATTGCCTTTGCTAAAAGCTCTGTATCTCCATAGCTTTCGACCACCGTCATTTTATTTTGCGTAAGGGTTCCAGTCTTATCTGAACAGATCACCTGAGCGCAGCCAAGGGTTTCCACCGCAGTCAGGCGGCGTATTATTGCGCTGCGTTTGGCCATATTTGTAACCCCAATGGACAACACAATGGTAACAACGGCGGCAAGTCCTTCGGGTATGGCGGCGACAGCCAACGACACGGCCAACATAAAACTGTCCAAAATACCGTTAACGTTTAGCTCTCCCTCCATAAGAAGCTGGGTGGCAAAGATTATTATACAAATACCTAAAACAAGAAGGCTCAAAACCTTGCTTAGCTGTGAAAGGCGTTTTTGCAGCGGAGTTTTGCCTTCCTGAGTGTTTTGGATTATCCCCGCGATTTTTCCCATTTCGGTTTCCATTCCGATGGCTGAGATTACTCCCTCTCCTCGCCCATAGGATACTCCGGACCCCATATAGGCCATATTTTTACGGTCTCCAAGCGGAACTCTGCCGGAATCATCTCCGGATAAAGCTTGCGTTTTCTTTTCAACCGGGACTGACTCGCCCGTAAGAGCCGCTTCTTCTATTCTAAGGCTGGCGCAATGGATCAGCCGCATGTCAGCTGGCACAGCATCCCCTGCCTCTATCAAAACTATATCTCCAACAACCAATTCGCCGGCCGAAATTTGTTTTACCACTCCTCCGCGGCGAACTTTTGCCGTGGCGGCGCTCATCTCCTGCAAGGCTTCGATTGCTTTTTCGGCCTTGCTTTCCTGAAACACTCCCAAAATGCTGTTAAGTATGACCACGGCGAGGATAATACCGGCTTCAGCATATTCGTTCAGGCTCCCACCTTCCATAACCGATATAAAAACTGAAACAGCCGCTGCGACCAAAAGCACTAATACCATAGGGTTCGCAAGCTGCTCGGCAAAACGTTTAGCAAGGCTTTTCTTTTTGGCCTTTGCAAGCTCGTTTCTTCCGTTTTCAGAAAGTCTCTTTTCAGCCTCTTCATTTGAAAGGCCATTTTCAGTGGTCTTTAATTCGCTCAGCACATCCTCGGCTTTTTTTAGATAGTGGTTCATATTTTTTGCATTCCTTTCGCTTAAATTTTTAAAAATCTGCGGCTAGCGTTTTTATGGGATTCATTCTCATAAAAACTCAATCTACTATATTATTCCCACAATAACAATAAATAAGACCCGTGCACGGCTTATAAATCAATCAACTTATGAAAGCAACGACAAAATACCGCAAAACTTGAGTATAAGCAATTTGCGAAAATTTTCAGGCTTGTTTTCAAGTTGATTAACTATAAAATCGCACATGAGTCTTGTTATTTAATGCAAGCCAGACCGAACTAACGGTCAAGATGTTGACTTTGCCGCGCAATAGTAATGCTTATCTTTATTTCAAACATCTGCGGCGGAGCCGCTCCCGTTGCTTTAACATAGTTTTTAGATGTTTTCTATCGGAGATAAGCATAAATCGATTTGAAATTTAAACAAAATAATTCACGCAAAGACACGCACATTAGAGCTTTTACATCGTTATTTTTAATGTTTTCCAAATCAATTGACCAATATATGCGCTAACTACTCCCCCATGGTCTGTTAACTTTTTATATTATAGCATATGCTTCAATCTTCGTCAAGTTAAAATCGCCGTATTTTGACATTTTGCCAACTATGCGGTATATATTCAAACATCTGCGGCTTCGCCGCAGATGTTTGAACCCTCACATTATAGCTGGTCAGTTTAAAAACGATAAATGCGTTTTTAAAACGCGGCGTGCGCCGCTTGCCGCCGAAGGCGGCCTTACTTACTACATAGTCAACCGCGCGCCTTAAGGCTGCCAGCGAACTTTGCCCGCTGTTTAAAAACCCTTTACCTTTAGGTTTTTAAATTTGCTGACTATATCTGAACAGCGCCCTCCTCAAACGAATAAATCCAACACTCTCGCACGCTAAGACCAGTCATCTCGGTCAGAGCGCGCTTATATACCCCTAACTGACCGCCATATTCGGCTTTAAGCTTTTCATGGCCGGTATTTCGGTTGGTTTTGTAGTCTACAAGGATTATGTCTCCGTTTTCATAAAAAAACATATCGGCGATACCCTGAACAAACATACGTTCGTCATATTTTTCATCCAATTCTGAAAAGCCCAACTCTTTAAACGAAACTTCGGTGTAAATCGGAAACTCCTTCTCCACTTTAGCGGCGGCTGCCCTTCGTCCAAGCGGCGATTCAAAAAAATCAAGTATCTGTCTGAAATTTATCGCGTTCCATTCCTGTTCGTCAAAACGCGGCTTAAGCTTTTCTATCTGTGCCTGATAATCTTCTGCGGCAAAATTTATCAATTCCATTAACTTATGATAGGCATCGCCGCGCTTTTTCCCCGTAAGACGCCTTTCTTTTAAAAATGACGGCACGCGAGGAAAAACAGACGGCTCATCAGATTGGTCAAAGTTAAATAAATTATTCGCCTGAAAATAATTTATATCCGTCGCGGTGAGCTTTTTAGGTAATTTCGTCAACTCACGCCGACGGTATTCGCCGGTTTCAATTAAAATAACGGCGGGTCGCGACTCACTTCCCGAAGATTCGGGCGCGCTGTCGACGTTTATAAACTCTTCCGCTTTTGGAAAAACCACAGGCAATGAGTTTGATATCAATAAAGTTTGTATAAAAGAATTTTTATTTGCGGGCTTTATCTCCCCGTTCTCTATTCTGTCGCTGCCCACCAATATCAACCGTTCACGCGCCCTAGTCATAGCGACATACAGCTTTCTCATTTCCTCGTCCAAAGCCATTGCTCTTATTCTCTCCGCAGCCGCAAAATGCGTCAGCGTTTCATATCTTATTTTTGATTTTGGTTCGATATATCTCATTGCAATGCCGCATTTATTGTCAATTATCACATCGCCGAAGCTATCACGCAAATTAAATTTTTTTGAAATTCCCGGCAGATAACATATTTTGAATTCCAATCCCTTCGAGGCGTGAATGGTCATAAGCTTTACCGCGCCTTGTCCGCCGCTTTTCGGCATATCTGCTTCAACAAGCTTTTTTTCGTTTTCTTTAATAACTTTCATAAGTCTTAAAAATGCCTGAGAAGACCCTCCGGTCATGTCCGAAAGGCTGTTCGCGTAATAATTCAACAAATTTATATTCGCGGCCGCTTTTTTGGGAGAATCCGCGGATGCTATCAATAAATTTGCCGGATCGCTGCCCGCTATGTCCAAAAGCAAAGACGACAGCGGACGGTTCTCTGACATTGAGCGCCACCGGGCAAGATCTTTTAAAAAGCTTTCGGTTTTATTAGATTTTTCATAAGCTAAAAGGTTTGAATAAAGAGGTATCTCCTTATTCCTCGCGCGCATCTCACCTATTTCCCATGCGCTAAACCCAAACAAAGGCGACATTAAAACGCTTAGCAGCTCAAAATCCTTATATGGATCGAAAATCACATCTAAAAGCTTTAAAACCACATCGATCTCTTTTAACTTTATGTATTCGCCTCCTTTACCGCCTCGACTGACGGGAACTCCATATTCGCCGAAAACTCTAAGATAGGTTTTTTCCGCGCCGCTCAAAGCGCTAAAAATCACGGCGAAGTCATTGTAACCGTCTGCGCCTTTACTCACATACGATTTAATATGTTTAGCGATAAACCGAGCCTCAAACTCATCGGAGCTAAAACGCAAATTCATGCGTTCTTCGAGGTCGAGCAGATACAATCGGGTTCTTGCCGCTTCACCAAAGCTTTCTTCTCTCCCACATACAAGCTTTTGGCTTTCATCATAATCAACGCCGCCGTACTCTTTTGTCATGACCCCGGCGAAAACAGAATTTACCGAATTTATAACTTCTGCCGAAGATCGAAAATTTTTATTTAAATACAGCTTTTTATAATTTGAGTTTTCCATTACTTTGGTGAAAACCTCAGGATCTGCGTTTCTGAAACGATATATAGACTGTTTTATATCTCCCACAAAAAAAATATTTCTCTCATCTTTTGATAAAAGTTTAAAAATTTCATACTGCACAAAATTCGAGTCCTGAAACTCGTCCACTATTATCTCGTCAAAACGCGAGCTAAGATTATTCTTTTCAATTTTAAGCAGTTTCAGCGCATAATGCTCAATGTCGTCAAAATCGATGGCGTTAGCGGCAGTTTTAAGTCTATCAAGCTCCCCTGTGAATAATTTGTATAATTTGATAAGCGGAGGGATAAGCGGTTCCTGAAGACTTTTTGCTTTATCAAAGCTCTGTATTAGCTTAGAAATATTTTTTTTAAACTTATCATCCAATTTTTCAACTAGCCTTTCGGCAAAAGCAATAATGAATCTTTTATCGGGATACGCGATTTTTTCGGCAATCCATTTATCAGGATAAGGAGACTGCCTTGCGGCGGTATAAAGTCCGCTTAAAGCTTCACGGAGCGGGCGATCACTTATAATTCCGCTTATTTTATGTAAGGAATTCAACTCCTCCTCATCAAGCGCGTCATACATTTCGTTGCAGGCGAAATCCAGCGCGCGGCGCATCAACTCTTCTCCTTCAATCTCATCCATCACTCGAAAACCCGTCGCAAGGCCCAGTCTGTCTTCAAATCCGCGTATCAGGCTTAAACAAAAGCTGCTGATAGTGGAAATCTGCGCTTCTTCCAGCCGGATAAGCTGTTCGTCCAACCAAACGCTTCTTTGCTTTTCCGCAAGATCTGAAATACTTGCCGTAAGCCTCGCGCGTATCTCTCCGGCCGCTTTTTTTGTAAAGGTCGTTATAACAAGGCGGTCGGCGGGAATTTTATTTTCGGCATCCGATATTATCCTGCAGGCGCGCTCAACCAACACGGCGGTTTTTCCGCCGCCTGCCGCGGCAGAAACTATAGCGCCGGAGCCGCGATGATCTATCGCGGCAAGCTGTTCGGAAGTCCAGTTGTGATAAATCATTTACCATTCTCCGATGTTTTAACTTTTTTAATATTCAAACATCTGCGGCGGAGCCGCTTCCAATGTTTTAACAAACGTCACTAGATTTCAGTCCGCAATAACTCTATCTGTCATCCCTTTTTCTATCTTTACGTATTCATCACCATTGTCACACATATCCCGATAGTCACAATAGCCGCATGGCGAGACCTCGCGGTTTTTATCTTTTTGAGCAGGAATCGCCGGAACTCTTCCCGCAATCACACTGCTTTTCTTTTCTAGAAGCATATTTCCTATATAACTTTTAAGCCTTTCAAACTCTTTCGGCATAAGTTGCCTGGCGGTTATAAATTTCGTTCTGCCGCTCCCGGTGAGCGACTTTAGCCTGTTAGTCAGCCTCTCTATTTCTTTTGTATCAGCCCCGTTATCCAACTGTATCCCATTCATGCGGCGGCTGTCATGCCAGTTTTTTAACACTTCTTTTTCATTCGGAACCAAGTCTTCAGAATACTCGGCAGTTTTGGATTCTCCTGTGCCGGTGTTTTTAGTATATGCGCCGGAGGGCGCTCCTTCTCCGGCGGCAAAAAGATACAATAAAATTTGCAGGTCCAATCCATAATAAACGTTGTCCCAATCAAAGCGGTTCTTTCCGCTTTTATAGTCCACTACCCTTAAAAGTTTCTTTCCGTCTGTTTCAAGCGCGTCTATTCTGTCTATCCGTCCTTTTATATTGATTCCATGCGTCGAGTATGAAAATGGCTTTTCACCGCTGATTATCTTAAATGGTGAATCGGCAAACTCTTCACGAAGAGATATCAGCGTTTTTACAATATCTTCCTTTTGCAGATTAAAAAGATATTTTACTCTCTTTTTAATGTATTCTTTATGAGTGAGGTTTTTAATAAACTCTGCTGTCAAATCGCTTGTCTTTATTAATATTTCCTCATTTGAAAGGGCCATAAAAGTGCTAAAATCTTCTGTTATCCTCTCAATGCAGTTATGTGTCAGTTCTCCTTTTAAAAGAGCTGAAGGTTCGTCGGTGTTTTCCTCACCGTCGGGAAAAATTGAAAGCCCATACCGACAAAAATAGCTAAACGGACAGCTTGCCAAGTATTTCAGCGAAGTGGGCGATTCATACTCCCTATTCATCAAGATCATGGCGGTTTTAACGGATATCTCATGCCTGCCGGTATATTTTCTCGAAAATTTTTCTAAAAAAACGGGATCATATTTTAAAAGCGCGGATTTAAGCCCCTCGTCTCTCGGATTCCTGGCCGCGGATTGTTTAAGGCTATTTAAATTCCGCACAAAAAACGATACCGGCAGATCTTCGGCACTGCAAGTTTTTTCAGGGGAGAAAATAACTGATGTCTCCAGCGGTTCCCACGAAAGGTCATTAAGCGGGGCCGTAATAAAAAGCTTTTCACTTGGTGTCGACATAGCCTTGTGCGCAATAAACCGCTGTCGATAGTACCGGCCTTTTCGGTCGTCGGACAGCTCGACACCCAATCCGACAAGTTCATCCAGCTCATCGGAAGTGAAAAACAGGGTTTGCTTTGCAGCAGCGGGAAAAACTCCGCTGTTCGCCCCTGTTATAAAAGCGATTTTAATATTTTCACTCCGGCTTCGCTCTACGTCAAGTATGCTGACCGCGTCAAGCGTTTGGGGAGGTTTGGCGATATCGGTTCGGGAAAATGCCTCCTTTAACATTTCCAAGTAGTCGCCAAGGTCTATTGGATATCCCGAAAGAGCCGAGTACATTGATTCAAGCGTGGTTATCATCAAATCCCACAGCTTCCGATATTCATCTGAAAGAGAGCGATCTATCTGAAATCCCTTTTTAAATTCAGCGTTACGGCGGTTTACTATCGCCAAAACGGTGCGACCCAGTTCCAGCTCGTTTATCAAAAAATCGGACAGCGCTTCGGTGATTTTGTCACCAGTGGTATTTTTAAGCTTTTTTGCAAAATCTGACAACTTGCCCGTAATTTCGCGGCGAAGCGGTTCCGCTGCCCGTCCTCCTCCAATTTCAGGAAAGCGTTTTTTCCAGTCGTTTCCCTGTATTTTATATAAACTACAAATTTTATCAAGTTCGTTAATATTTCGTCTGCCCAGACGGGTTGTCCTTTTTCCGCGCTCTAAAAAACTAAAGCTTTCATTTTTATTATATCCTTTTAAAACAAGCTTTCCTCGACGCGCCAAAACGGCGGCGTTTTCAAGCCCTGACGATACGCGGACAAACCCGCTTTTAATATAGTTTATCACACTGTCGCCATTAAAATCAGCCGCCTCAAGGGCAAGCAGAATAAATTTTATAAAGGGTTTTTCCAAAATCGAAGATGGCACGTCGGCGAAATCCGGGATATCGTATTTTCGCATTGAAGTCTCTAAAACCGGCAAAGTCTCGCGGTTTTGAACAAATATCGCTATATCGTTGCAATTATATCCTCCCTCGTGTATAAGCGAATGTATCTTTGCCGCGACATAATCGCACTCGGTGTAAATATCGGGGGCCGTCATAAACTCGGCAGGCATTTTTGGGCCGCGCTCTTCGGCTCTCGGGACAGATATATAATTACAAGCACTTCCCTCATTTTTGCAGATAGCTTCAAGACGAGCGATAACGCTGTCCGTGACGAAATAATCTCGATTTTTAGCCGGGATTCCGTCTGTATTAAGGGTAATACTTACTTCTTCGGCCGAAGCGATTATGGCGGCGATAAGCTTTCTTTGGCTGCCTGAAAAACTGTCAAACCCGTCAAAAAAAACGCGCCTGCCTAAAAAAAAACCTATGTTGCGGGATATTTTAGACGCGCGCAAAACATCGTCAAACTTATCAGAATATCCGCTGTTTATAAACTCGTCGTATTTAGTATAAACAAGCGATATATCGCTGAGTTTTTTTTGCAGGGAGCTTTCTTTTAAATGCGGCAAATCCGCAGGCTCAATCCCCTCGCGCTTAAAGATTTCTATCAGCGCCAACATTTGACGGGAGAAGTTTTTGACCTTAATGCTTTTATCATAGAATATAAATGAATTTTTAACTTCGTTTACCGCATTCATCATGGAGACTATTTTTATTATATCATCGCAATATGGCTTGCAGCTGCCATATTTTGACATGATATTTCCCGAAAGCTTAGTAAAAGACGTTATCTCAATATCCTTGATATGCCTTCTGCCCAACTCGTAATAAAGGCGCCGCTCCGTTTCAAAGTGCGCCTGCTCAGGGACTATATACAGCGGCTTTAATCCGCCGGCGCGCGATACTAAAGACACGGCCGAACCGGCCGCGCCCAAAATATAATTCGTTTTTCCGCCGCCATGCGGGGCATAGATGATGTTAAGCATCCCTAAAAAATTCACTTTCGTCTATAAAATTATTGCTGTTTGCCGCTTCAATCAGTGATCTTTTATGCTCCGGATTCAGTTAAAGTCCAATTCCCCCATATTCCGGCCCTTCACCTAACCACAATATTCACCAATTTCCCCGGCACGGCAATTTCTTTAACTATAATCTTGCCCTCAAGATAAGCCGAAAACTCGGGATGCTCCTTGACTGCCTCGATAATTTCATCTTTTGATGCCGCCGCAGGGACGTTAAGCCGTGCCTTGATTTTACCGTTCAGTTGTGCGACTATTTCTACTGTGTCGTCAATACAGTATTTTTCATCATAGCTTGCCCAACTTTGTTTGTTAAGCTCTCCGAACCCCAAAGATTCAAACATTTCCTCGGTAATATGCGGCGCGAACGGGTTTAAAATGACAAGAAAATCAAACAGCTCTTTTTTATTGATTTTTCCAACGTCGTAAATATCATTGATAAGCGACATCATTGCCGCTATCGCCGTGTTAAATTTAAGTTGGGTTATGTCCTGCGTAACTTTTTTTATTGTCTTGTGGAAAGCGGTTCTCAGCCCGTCGGAATACTCGTCTCCTCCGACAAGGATATCCGAAAGGCCCCACGTCCGCTCAAGGAATCGCTTGCATCCCTTTATGCTGTTGGTATTCCATGTGGCGGTTTTTTCAAAATCTCCGATGAACATTTCATACAGCCGCAACGAATCCGCGCCGTATTCATTTATAATATCGGTCGGATTAACGACATTTCCCAAAGACTTAGACATCTTTTGGCCGTCCTCGGCAAGTATCATCCCGTGCGCCGTGCGCTTCATGTACGGCTCTTTAGTGTTTACCACTTTTATATCATACAAAAATTTGTGCCAAAAACGGGAATACAGCAAATGCAAAGTAGTATGCTCCATGCCGCCGTTATACCAATCGACCGGCATCCAATATTCCAAAGCTTCTTTTGAAATCAGCTCTTTATCGTTATGCGGATCGCAATATCGCAGATAATACCACGAGGACCCCGCCCACTGCGGCATAGTGTCGGTCTCGCGCTTGGCGTGACCGCCGCAGACCGGGCAGGTAGTGTTTATAAAGCTTTCAAGAGTGGACAGCGGAGATTCGCCGTTGTCGGTGGGCATATAGTTTTCCACTTCGGGCAGCCTAAGCGGCAGCTCGCTTTCGGGCAATGCAACCCACCCGCATTTTTCACAATAGACTACTGGTATCGGTTCGCCCCAATAACGTTGGCGTGAAAATACCCAGTCGCGAAGCTTAAAGTTTATCTTTCTCTCGCCGACTTTGTTTTCAGCCAGCCAATCCTTGATTTTCTCCTTCGCCTCCTCAACCGGAAGGTCGTTTAAAAAACCTGAATTCACCATAATCCCCGCGTCACAGTCGGTGAACGCCTCGATTTCTATATTGCCTCCCCTCACCACCTCAGTTATTGGTAAGCCAAATGTCTTGGCGAATTCATAGTCGCGGGTGTCATGACCGGGTACCGCCATTATTGCGCCGGTTCCATATGACATCAAAACATAATCAGAAATAAAAATCGGGATTTGCTGATTATTGACCGGATTTATGGCAGACACGCCGCTCAGCCGCACACCGGTCTTCTCTTTTGCCATCTCGCTTCGCTCGAAATCGCTTTTACGGGCAGCTTTATCCTGATATGCCCTGATTTTGTCTATGTTATTAAGTTTTTCACTCCATTTTTCAATAAAAGGATGTTCGGGAGCCATTACCATATAAGTCGCCCCGAAAAGTGTGTCGGGGCGCGTGGTATATACCCTTAGCTTATCTCCTGCGGTAGTATTAAAATCAACCTCCGCGCCTTCGGACTTGCCTATCCAGTTTATTTGTGATGTTTTTATCCTTTCCAAATAATCAACGCCTTCCAGCCCTTCTATCAACCGATCGGCATAATCGGTGATTTTAAGCATCCACTGGCTTTTTACCTTACGGACTACTTCTCCGTGGCAACGCTCGCATGTCCCGGCAACAACCTCTTCGTTAGCAAGAACGACTTTGCATGAGGTGCACCAGTTTACCGCCATTTCTTTTTTATATGCAAGTCCCGCATTAAAAAGCTGTAAAAATATCCACTGCGTCCACTTAAAATAGTTAGGGTCGGTGGTATTCACCTCGCGCTGCCAGTCAAATGACAGGCCCAGTGATTTGCACTGCTCTCTAAAACGCCTTATATTATCAGCAGTGACTATCTCCGGATGTATCTTGTTTTTTATAGCATAGTTCTCCGTAGGCAAGCCGAATGCGTCCCACCCTATAGGAAACAGGACGTTATACCCCTCCATCCGCTTTTTTCGCGACACGATGTCCATTGCGGTATAGGGTCGCGGATGCCCTGCGTGAAGCCCCTGAGCGGAAGGATACGGAAATTCTACCAATGCGTAAAACTTCGGTTTACTGCTGTCAATCTTTGCTCCGAAGGTGTTGTCTTTTACCCAGTATTCCTGCCATTTCTTTTCTATCTCAGCAAAGTTGTATTTCATATGCTTTTGTTCTCCTCAAATATTTTATCCTTATTTCATTATATCTATAGCCGTCATTGCGGTCAGATACAGACCTAAAATAAAAATGACCAAAAGTATGAACCTGTATATTTTTACCTCTTTTTCGGTGTTGTGGCGATTATGGGTTCTTTCCATCAGCCTTTCGAAAAATATAGATCCGCCCAATCCGAACAATACCATAAGAACACCAAATATGAACCCGAAAATCGTCATTATTTTTCCTCTTTAAAAATAGCTTTGTTTTTAACTATATACGATACGCCGCTGATAACAGTGAGCAGCGTCACGGCGCTCATAAGCACAAGCGAGATAATCTCAGCCAATTTTATTATTTCAAAACCAAAACCTATTATTATCTCAAAGCACAATATCAATATGATCGCCGTCATAGTAGCGGCGGTTTTTAATTTCCCTAAAAAATCTGCGGCTATTACAATTTTGTCTTTGCCTCCCGCCGCAACAAGCCTAACGCCGGATATCATCAACTCGCGCGCGATTATAATTATAACCATCCAGCCCTTTGCCCAACCCAACTCTAAAAAACAAACCAATGCGCTGATAACAAGTATTTTATCCGCCAAAGGATCTAAAAATTTGCCAAATTCAGTTACTAATCCGCGCTTTCTGGCTATCTTGCCGTCGAAATAATCAGTAAGGCTTGCGGCGGCAAATACTATAAGGGCCCAAATCAAATTTCCGGGTATATATTCCGCTAGCATAAATACAACAAATAAAGGAACCATAAGCACTCTTAAAATTGTGAGTTTGTTTGCAGTATTCATCCGCTTTCTCCTATTAAATTATTATCTGACACATCGATTATTTTAACATTTATAAAATCGGATATTTTCAAGCCATCCCCCGTGAAATAAATCATCCCGTCAATTTCAGGCGCCATCATATAGCTTCGCCCGAAATACATCTCCAGATATCGATCATATCCCTCGACCACCACTTCAAACTCTCTTCCTATAAGCGACTGCCAAAATTCGGCTGCCCTTATCTCTTGCTGTTCAACAATAATCTCCGCTCGGTGAAGCCGTTCTTTTTCATTCACCTGATACGGCATTTCAGCCGCCACGGTCCCCTCCTCCTCAGAGTAAGGAAAACAGCCTAAATGCTCGAATTTAACATTGTTAACAAACTCGGCAAGTTCAATAAATTGCTCCTCGCTCTCGTCCGGAAATCCTGCCAACACCGTGCTTCTCAGCACCAAACCCTGAATGTTTCGCCGAAGCTTGCCTACCAAATTATAAAGTGTGAGATTGCTGCCCGTTCGATTCATTCTTGATAAAATTTCTTCATTACAATGCTGTATAGGCATATCCAGATACTTTAAAATTTTAGGCTGTTCTTTAATGACTTCTATAAGCTCGTCGGTTATCCGCTCAGGATAACAGTAAAGCAAACGAATCCATTTTATCTCATTTACTTCGCAAAGTTTATTCAATAATTCATAAAGCTTTAGCTCCCCATACAGATCCAACCCATAGCGGGTTGTATCCTGCGCTACGATTATAAGCTCTTTTACCCCTTTTTGAGCCAACCCCTCAGCTTCTTTAATTATATTTTCCATACGGCGAGAGCGAAATCTCCCCCTAATAATAGGAATAGCGCAATAAGAGCAGCAATTATCACAGCCGTCGGCTATCCTAAGATACGCATAATGAGACAGAGTGCTTAGCTGTCGCTCACCCTCCATGTTGTGCTTATCCGCATTCGCTTGTAAAATCGCCCTGCGGTCAAGTATAACCGTATTGACCGCTTCAACTATATCGTCGTTGCGCCCGATTGACAAAACCCCATCCACTTCGGGGAATTCCTTTTCCATTTCATCGAAATAGCGCTGCGCCAGGCAACCGGTCACGATAATTTTTTTGTTTATGCCGTCTTTTTTCCGATTTATCGCTTCAAAAATTTCCTCGATCGCTTCTTCTTTCGCACTCTGAATAAAACCACAGGTGTTGATAATAACAACGTCCGCTTTGCCCGGTTCGTTAACCAACCTATACCCAGCCAACGAAATCTTATGCAGCATCAGCTCGGCGTCGCACTGATTTTTTGGGCACCCTAAACTTACCATCCCTACTTTGACAACGCCACCCGTCTCTGTTCTCAAAAACTGTCCGCTTTCTATATCATCGGACTTTATACTATCCTTCATTCTTCAAAATCCTTTATGACCTCTAAAATAAGACCGTAATAATGGCCCCGCCGCACAAGAGCGTTCACCGCTCTGCGCCGCTCTCCCTCATCCAACGCGAATTTCTTATATTTTTTATTTATCAAATCTTTAATAGCGATCAAATAGTCGTCCTTATTATAATTAGAAAGAGCGTTTTTACATGTTTCGTAGGCTATGCCATGTTTTTTTAACTCAAACAATATAAGCTTTTCGCCATATTTCTTGTCGCGGAGTAAATGTGAACAAACGTTTTTGGCGTATTTATGGTCGTCGATAAAATCATATTCTTTCATCTTCGATATAACTTCTTCGCAAATTTCCTCGTTGTAATTTTTAAGCAGTTTTAACTTTAAGTCATATTCGGAATAAGCTTTTAACCCCAATAGATACATGGCTTGCTTGCGCGCTTTTGACAGTTCATCATCTTTTAACGGCATTTGTTATAACAAACCTCCCGTACTATAACAGCGCTCGATTTTTATAATTCATCAGGGGAAAATTCTTCAAAATTTTCCTCTGTTTCAACTATCACACTTTTCTTTATTTTTGTTCCCTGTTTTGTCTTTTCCTGAACAGTTTTTTCGGCGTTGTTCGGCGCGGTTTCAGCTTCTCCGCTGCCGGGAGTCTCTTCTATCCCGGCGAATCCTGTTTCTTTCGCTTTTTCACGTGTTTTTTGCTCAATTTCGCCTCTTATCTCACTGTTTTGCTCTAAAAAACTCTTGGCGTTTTCCCGGCCCTGCCCTAAACGCTCTTCTCCATAATAAAACCACGCGCCACTTTTTCGAGTGACCCCTAGCTCACATGAAACGTCAAGTATCTCCCCGACTTTTTGGATGCCTTTTCCGTAAATCATGTCAAATTCAGCGGTTTTAAAAGGAGGCGCGACTTTGTTTTTAACTATCTTGCAGCGAGTGCGCACACCGACCTGCTCGCCGTTTTCGATTATGCGGTCATTGGTTCGACGCACCTCAATCCTGACTGAAGAATAAAATTTCAAGGCGCGGCCGCCGGGTGTGGTTTCAGCCGGGCCGAACGGGCTGAATCCCCCTATTTTTTCGCGCACCTGATTTATAAAAATCGCGACACAATTCGACTTTGAGATAACGCTAGTTAATTTTCTCATTGCCGCCGACATGAGACGCGCCTGAACGCCGACATGCGCATCGCCCATATCGCCATCTATTTCTGCCTTTGTAACCATCGCCGCCACACTGTCTAGCACAATAATATCTATAGCGCCCGAACGCACTAGCGTTTCTATTATTTCAAGGGCCTGCTCACCGGTATCGGGCTGAGAAACTATAAGATCGTCAATATTTACCCCCAAAGCTTTTGCGTAAACCGGATCAAGCGCATGCTCAACATCTATAAAAGCGGCAGTCCCTCCTTCTTTCTGCGCCGCGGCAATAGCGTGGAGCGTAACGGTAGTTTTCCCCCCGCTTTCAGGTCCGAATATCTCAATTATCCTTCCGCGGGGCAATCCTCCTATTCCCAAGGCGAGGTCAAGTGTGAGTGACCCGCTTGAAATAGTCTCGATATTAAGCCACTTGCGGTTTTCCCCGCCCATGTACATGACGGCCCCCGCGCCGAACTGCTGTTCTATAATTGCCATTGCGGCTTTAAGAGCTTTTTGCTTTTCCTCTTTGCTATCAGTCCTGATTACTTCAATTTTTTTGTCCTTCTTAGCCATTTTTCCGCTCCTCTATTTCTTCTTAAAATTTTTAAAAAATGAAAATAGACCTTTCTTTTTCTCCGGTTTTTTAGCGGATTTGCCATTAATCGTTGTTTTCTGCACCGGCGGATTATGTGTTTTTTCTCGCCTCTCGGCTTCTAAAAGCAATAATTCTTTCTCTTGTAGCAAGCTCCTTAATTCCGCCTCATAGTCTTTAGTACAGCTGTATTTAGTGTAAACCACCCGGTCAATTCCCGAATAATCCTTCATACTATCCGGTTCCATTCCCGCTTCACTCATAAAACCCGATACCATTCCCGCTTGACCGTCACCTACTTCCACCGCGAACAGACCTCCGGGCTTTAACTTGGACCGCCACATTTTAAATATCTTTCGATAAAAGTCCAACCCATCCTCGCCTCCGTAAAGCGCTAGCGTTGGCTCACGTGTGACTTCTTTTTGCAAGCTTTGCATATCCTTTTTTGAAAGATACGGAGGATTCGCAAAAATACAATCTAACATGGGCATTTTCGAGACCAGACCCTCGTCAAATATATCGCCTTTATAAACTCTCACTTTATCAGGGACATTGTTGAGTTTTATATTTTTATTAGCATAATCTATCGCTCTTTCGGATAACTCAAGGGCCACCGCACGGCAGCCGGCGATTTTTGCCATAGCTATCGCAACACAGCCGGTTCCGGCGCAGAGGTCGATAACCAACGGTTCTTTTATATCCGTGCTTTTTATGTAATCAATGCCGAGCTCTACTAAAAACTCCGTTTCAGGGCGCGGGATCAGCACCCCCTCGCCCACATTCATTCTAAGCCCATAAAACTCCCATTCTCCCAAAAGATATTGGAGCGGCTCTCCATAAACCCGGCGTTCCAATAATTCGTTATATCTTTTTGTATTTTTAACGCTTACCAACCGCGCAGTCTGCTCAAGCTGCTCGCCGTCAGAAGCAAAAAGCGGATCGGTCTTTCCGAATACGTGCTCAAATAGCCAACCCGATTCCTGGCGCGCGTTTTCAATCCCGCGTCGCTCAAGGTATTCGGCTCCCATATCAATGATACTTCTTTTTATATCCATACTCTGCTTCTGGCTCACCAACGGTCTTCTCCATCTTTTTCGGGCAATACCGGTTTTATCGCCGCTATCGCTATTTCTATTTGACTGTCGTCCGGTTCTTTTGTTGTGAGGCGCTGTATAGCCAATCCCGGTGCGGAAACAACCCGCGTAAAAACATTGTCGTGTCTGCCGGCTATCCGTATTATCTCATATGAAATCCCAACGGTCACCGGAAGCAGCAAAATTTTAAAAACCACTCGAATCAAATCAGCTAAACCCCTGGCAATATTAAAGGCATCGACAAACATGCCGCTGTTGATCGGAAAAGCCGAATAAACCAAGATGCTTATGGCAAGGGTCAAAAAAATAAAACTTGTGCCGCAGCGACGGTGAAAACGAATATGTTTTCTAACATTTTCAACGACCAGTTCTTCATTCGCCTCATAGGCCGCTATCGTTTTGTGCTCTGCCCCATGATATTCATACATACGCTTTATATCCGCTATCTTTGAGGTGCCCCAAAGGTATGCGATAAAAATTGTAATTTTAATTACCCCCTCAAACAGCGACTGAAACCGTTGAATGTTCAATCCGCCGAACAGCAGGTTTAATCCCGTAAACATCCACGTAGGAACAAACATAAATAAAAGCAGAGCCACGGCAACGCCAGTTATCATCCCGGCTGTCATCAACACCCCAAACAGCTTGTCCCCTAGCTTTTCGTTCAGCCAACTTTCGAATTTTGACATTTCCTCCGCTTGTTCGTCATCTTCCATCATTCCAGAAAGCTCAACCGAGCGGGTCATATATTTATATCCGTCAATCATCTGCATTATAAAGTTAAAATTACCGCGGATAAACGGAATTTTTTGATACCATCGGTCCTTTTTGGTATCCCACCTTTCAATCGAGATTTCACCGTCCTTTTTCCTGACCGCCATCGCCGCTTTACCGACGCCGCGCATCATTATCCCCTCAAACAGCGCCTGCCCTCCTATCAAGGTTCGGCGCGCAATATTTTCTTTTTTCAAACTTTTTCCCTTCCTTTACGCAATAAATGGAGAAGAACCGCAAACACCACGCCGCCATCCATTATAAACCCTAAATTCGGCAAAACGATCTGCATATGATCCAAATTCCGACGCACACTTTCGGCGTGCATCGCCAAATAAACCGCTTTCCCTAAAGCTTCGCCCACAATTAGCGTCAATGCGAAAAAACCGATAAAGCAAACTTTAAACCGAGAATATTTCGTTTCGCTGCGGATAAACATCCTTCCTAAAGCAAAATAAAAAAGTCCAAGCGACAAATCTATCAGCAGACGGATAAGCTCGTCGGAAATATTTATTATTACAAGATTATGCATAAAAATATTAATCGCCCTTAAAACATACATGACCGCAGGCATTATTATAAAAAAACCCGATTTAAAAGTTATTCTCTTTTTTGAAAACAATTCAAGCCCGGCCAAAACTAAACCTAGCGCGCCTATAAAAAGATAAATCAGCTTAAATATGTCAAACCCTTCCGAAAATACTGATATCATCTCATAAATATATGATATTCCGCAAATCAGTATAACGATCCCCGTTTCAGCGCATAACGAATCGCTCGCCTGCCCCATTCTTTTCTTAAAAACATCCGCCTTGACCGCCTTTGCAATAAAAGTTATAATAAAAAAATAGATAAGAATAAAAGCAATCAAAACATATAAAGATTTTCCCAACAGCCCCGAGTCACTAAAATAAAAACCCGTATTATAGTCGATCGCATAAGTGCACTGAAAATAACGTATTGCCGCGAAGCAAAAAGACAGAAATATAAATGAGATAAAAAACAACTTCAAGCCTATTTTCATTGTTTATAACCTTTCGGTGAGTATTTTATAAGGGTCGTCTGCATAGATTATATAAAACTGCACTACACAATTATAACATAAGTTTTCTGCAATTGCAAGAAATTATTAACGGAGCTGTAATATGGTAAAAAATACGATAATAATTACCGTCGTTTTAGCGGCGCTTTTATTTTTCATTCCTTTCGTTTGGGGCAAAACTAACATAGGTCCCGGCCTTCAAACATACAATAGCTTTACTCTTAAAATGACCGAAACCGGAGACCTGATCACGCTTACCCCCGAAGAATATCTGATAGGCTGCCTTTATGCTCAAATTCCGCCTAATTACCACCCTGAAGCACTTAAGGCACAGGCTGTGGCCGCCCACACCTATGCTCTTCGGTTTATCCGCGACAACACCCTTAACCCCGACCTATCAACTGACGGCGCCCAACTGTCAGATGACGCTCGAACCTTTCAGCCTTATTACAATGAACAAAAAGCGCGCGAATATTACAAAGAGGATTATGATTTATACTATAAAGCAATAAATGAAGCCGCTATATTCGGGGCAAAACATGCTGTTCTTTTCGCCGGAGAGCCGATCTGCGCCGTTTATCACAACATATCAAGCGGAGTCACCAATACACCCGAAAGTGTTTGGGGGTTAAGTTTCCCTTATCTTAAAAGCGTGAACAGCAGTTGGGACAAATCTCATACGGGTTATCTCTGCCAAAACGAGATCACGCTTGACGACATAAAAATAATGTTTTTAAAGCAAAACCGCGAAACAAAAATTCCTGAAAGCGCCGACAAATGGTTTGCGGAACCCATAGTAAATGACGGGGGATATGTCGGACGAATAAACATTGATGCTGACGTATTTTCAGGCGGTGATATTTGGAGAATATTAAATTTGCGCTCACCCGCATTTACAGTTACCCGTTCAGGCGACATTTTTTCGTTCGAAACAAAAGGCTACGGCCATGGGGTGGGTCTTTCTCAATACGGTGCCGATTATATGGCAAACAAAGGATATACCGCACATCAAATACTAAGCTATTATTATTCCGGGATAGAAATTAAAAAAATCAAATAAAAAACAGTCCCGCATAAACCCGGCGTTTAAAGCAAATCTGGGTTTGACGGAACTGTTCCCGGCACTTAGCCAGAATAGAATTTTAAAACATCTGCGGTGGAGTTTCTTCGAGTGCTTTAACAAGCGTAAGCGGGGGATAATCACCCTCCGCTGACTTAGTCAGCATGAATCCGCCGCCTAAGAGGCGGGGGACATGAACGCGGTTATAACAGATTTTTCGGTTCGTATCTTCTAATAGCGGCGTCATTAAAAACAACCGGGATGTTTTCAGATTCCGCCTTCATTTTCTCTTCCATCTCGCTGTCTTTTAAGCTGTGTAATATCTCGCTCCTTCTCGCGTCAGCCCAATCAACGCGCTGCGAGATGTCCAACCTTTGAATTACAAAAATATCCGTATCAGTTTCCACCACGGCCGCACCGCCGTCAGAAAGCTCAAATAAACGGGCGGTCACCTCTTCCCCATAGTCCACGCTTTCTCTGGTAAATAAAATTTCATAATCATTGCCGTCTCCGCTGTCGATCGTTATCTCCTCTCCTGACGACAAGGCTTCCCCTGCGGATTCCGTTGCGCCGTCTTCGGCTGATATATCACCACCAATCAGTCCTTCCGTTTCCGAAATCGGAGTCTCGTCATAATAATTCTCGGGGTTTAGCCTTCTGTCTTCCTGCTCTAAAAAGCTGTTATATTCTTCCTGTATCTGATTAAACGCTTTTCCGCTCTCAAGATCGCTCACATATCCTAACGCTCGGGTATTCAACGCCGACAGTTCGTCATCGGTCATGTCTTCGCTATTCACATCGGTTTTTGGCATCTGAAGTATTCTTGCTCGGGCAAAATCTGTTTCAAACTCACGCGCGATATCGTCCTCAGATACTGCCTCTGTCCCGCCCTCTCCATAAATTGCTTCAAACACTTGTTCTCTCTTAAGCAGATTAATCTGCATACCTTCATACGATTTTTCGCCTATCCCTCGCTTTTCAAAATACTCGCCCCAAGACTTTTCCGTTAATCCAAACTGCTGTAGATCAGCGCTCTCGGCATCCCAGTAACTCCTGATATCAGATTTTGCGGCGCTCTCCGTATCAGGGTCCAAAACAAGGCCCATTTCATCAAACTTTTTTTCATATGCCACCGATATTTTTATCTGGTCGATCGCTTTTTGATTTACATAGTCACGAAACGGTATGTTCTCTAAATTATATTCATAATAATCAAAAATTTCCGCTTCTGTGTTTACGTCCGGGTATTCTTCCTTAAATTTTTCGGTTGCGTTGTTTATTTGATCCATCTGAGCTAAAATAAACTCTCCGGCCGGAACTTCTCTCCCCCCTACCGTCGCCACGACCGAAGTGTTCGCGCATCCCGCAAAGCCGATTGCCAGCGCCGCTGACAGTATAATGGCAATAGTTTGTGTTTTTCTTAACATATTTTTATACCTTCCTTTGTCTTATTTCCTTAATTCTATATTTTTTTCACTTAAAGCTTTAAGAATTAATGATATATTTTTGTCGATCTGCTCATCGGTCAGTGTTGCGTCAGGTTTCCTGAACACAAGCTTGTACATAAGGCTCTTCTTGCCATCAGGTATCTGCGCTCCCTTGTATAAATCAAAAAATTTGATTTCTTCTAAGGATTTACCGTTTTTGCGAATGATAGCCTCAACCTCTCCAGACGGCGCAGCGTCGTCGCATATCAAGCTTAAGTCTCTTGTTATGGACGGATATTTCGGAAGTGGTTTAAATTTTGGGATAGTTCCCTCATATTTTTCTAAAACATCAAGATGCACTTCCGCAAGGTATACCCTCGCGCCTATTTTATAAGAGTCCGCAACATCCGGATGAACTTCTCCAATGACTCCTACGGTCTTGCCGTCAAGCTCTATTGCGGCGCATCTTCCCGGATGATAGGTGTTGTTTTCTTGCATAGGAATATAATCGACATTTTTTATCCCAAGATTTTCAAGCAGAGACTCCGCTATGCCCTTAATGGTGAAAAAATCTTCTCTTTCCCCATATATCCCAACACAAAGCATTGGCTTTTCATAAGGCAGTTCTCCATCCGGCTTATCCGATGGAAGATAGACCCTGCCTATCTCATAAAATCGACCCCCTGAAACCCGATTGTTATAGTTTCTCGCCAATATTTCAAGCATCGACGGCGGCATGCAGGTTCGCATAACGCTAGTGGTCTCACCTAGCGGATTGCGGATTGTCACGCTGTCGCTCAAGTCTTTGGATATCCCCGCCTTTTCATAGGATTTAGGCGAAATAAAGCTGAATGTTAAACATCCTAAACACCCTTCGCCGATAACTGTTTGTTCTATCTTCCGGATAAATTTCTCCGCCGATGTTGTCCAACCGCCGCCGCTAAACTTAGGAACGGTAGATTTTATCCGGTTATATCCATAAATCCTTGCCACCTCCTCGGCAAGGTCGCACTGCCTTTCGATATCAACTCTCTCATATGGGGGGATAATATACCCGTCATCATAATCAAATCCCAATTTTTTAAATATATTGACCTGTTCTGATTCGTGAATTTCAGAGCCAAGTATTTCGTTTATCTTCGCCGCGTTATGCTTCACCCTCTTTACAGAATGATTCGAATTATCAATATCTATTATCGAATTTATAACCTCGCCGCAACCCAGTGTTTCAACTAGCTGTAGCGCGCGGTACAGTGCCGGCGCAGTCCCCTTGGGGTGCAGTCCTTTTTCAAAGCGCGCGCTAGACTCCGTCCTTCTTCCGATTTTTTTCGCGCTTCTGCGGGTAGTTGACCCGTCAAAACAGGCCGACTCGAATACTACGGTTTTGGTATCATCCATTATTCCGCTGTGCTCTCCGCCCATAACCCCGGCTACCGCCAAAGCCCCGTTGATATCCGATATAACCTGCATTTCATCCGACAAAATCTGTTCACTGCCATCTAAAAGAGTTATCTTTTCACCGTTGACAGCGTTTCTAACTATTATTTTATTGCCGTTTACATATTTTTTATCAAAGGCGTGCATCGGCTGTCCGTATTCCAACATTACAAAATTGGTTATATCAACAAAATTATTGATAGGTCTAACGCCTGAAGCGCGCAGCCGCTCTTGGATCCAGCGCGGCGACGGGCCTATTTTAACGTTTTTGACCACTGCCGCCATATAACGAGGGCAAAGACTGACATTTTTAACTTCGACCGACAATTCGGGGTCAGCTTCAACACCTGAAAACGTTGGTTTAAACAACGTGAGAGGCCTGTCAAAAACCGCATGCGCTTCTTTAGCCAAACCCAGTATTGAAAGGCAGTCAGGGCGGTTATTGGTTATCTCAAACTCTACGACGACATCCCTCAGCCCTAAAAACTCCAAAGCATCTTGTCCTATTTTTATATCTTCAAAATTAGGATCGTTGTTCAAAATCAATATTCCATCTTCAGCGGCATACGGCAGATAATCATGAGGAACGCCAAATTCCTGATATCCCAGCATCATGCCGTTGCTTTCCGCTCCGCGGAGCTTGCCCTTTTTTATCTTCATAACAGAACCGTCTTGATAATTAAAAACCACGCCGCCGTCTAGCACTGCCGGAACATACGCCCCCTCAAAAACGTTTTGCGCGGCGGTAACAATCTGTATCGGCGATTCTTTTCCTACATCTAGCTTTACTACCCACAATTTTTCCGAGCCGGCATGTTTCTCAACAGAGAGGGCTTTACCGACAACTATATTAGAAAGCGGCTCAGACAATTCTCTCCATTTTTCAACCTTTGAGCCGCTCATAGTCATTCCGTCGGCGAATTCTTTGACCGGAACACCGACATTTATATAATCAGAAAGCCATTTTAATGATAAGTCCAAACTTTTTCACCTCTAAAATTGATTTAAAAACCGCGCGTCATTTTCATATAATAAACGCATATCATCTATTTCATATCTCATCATAGTGATGCGCTCAAGACCCACTCCAAAAGCAAATCCAGAATACACTTTCGGATCGATGCCGCAGTTTGCAAGCACCTGCGGGTGAACTATACCGCAGCCGAGCATTTCTATCCAACCCTCACCCTTGCAAAAAGCACAACCGTCCCCTCCGCATTTAAAGCACGAGAGATCGACCTCCGCCGACGGCTCGGTATATGGAAAATGATGTGGACGGAACCTAAGCCTAACTTCTTCTCCATAAAGTCTTTTTATAAAGGTTTCAAGCGTGCCCTTAAGGTCGCCAAAAGTTATATTTTTATCCACCACCAACGCCTCGCATTGATGAAAAACCGGCGAGTGGGTAGCGTCCACCTCATCAAAACGGTATACCGCACCCGGGCTTATAACGGCAATAGGCGGCTTTTTTTTAAGCATTGTGCGTATCTGAACCGAGCTTGTCTGGGTGCGAAGAACGGTTTCGTCATTTATATAAAAAGTATCTCCCTCATCACGCGCGGGATGCCCTTCAGCGGTGTTTAACATATCAAACACATATTCAGTCTTTTCTATTTCGGGGCCGTCCACCACCGTATAGCCCATACCACGAAAAATCTCCTTTAAATCAGACAGCACCGTTTCCATAGGATGAAGCTTGCCCCGGCTGATACGCTTACCGGGAAGGGTAATGTCTAGTGTTTCTCTCTTAACCGAACGTTCAGAAACAATTGCCTTTAAAGCGGCAATCTTTTCCTGAATAGCGGTTTCAATGACCGCCCTCGCCTCGTTTACCATCGACCCGAACATGGGGCGATCCTTAGCGTCTAACTTGCCCGTTTGCTTTAACATGCCAACTAACATGCTCTTCTTGCCGAGAAAGCGAACTTTAATATTGTCCAGCTCCTTTAAATCAAGGCTGGCCTCAATATAACCTATCGCTTCGTTGCGCATACCTATTATTTTTTCGAATTGCCCTTTAAGGTCATTTTTAACGCAATCCATATCCCCGGATTCAATTTTTGCTTTTATCTGCTCTAAAACGCCTTCTTGTTCTTTCATAAGCACTCCTTGCTAAAAAATCCATCCGCCTATCTATCAGAGCCTTCATTTAACTAATCTGCTCTCTGTTCTTTGGTAATAGCGACTAGCTTATCTTCAATCGATATTTTTATAAGTATATCCTTTACCAATTTATCCAGTTCTCCGCCTTCGGAATAATCGGCGTAAGATATAAAGTTTACCCTGCCGTGTGATATAAATTCCTTAACTTTTGCTTTATCAGTATAAACGGCTATGGAATACCCTCCGTTCGATTTAACGACTTTCATGCACGGAACGTCTGTCAGTCCGTCGCCAATATAAATCATATTTCTAAATGGTATAGTGCGGTCGTCATCCGGCACATATTCATTGACCTTATCATCATCCGACAAATCAAGCGCACCTTTATTTATACGAAACACAAATTGTGTTTTTGTAGTATAGTTGACAACGTTTTTTGGCCAAATCGCGACTTTATTCGCATCATACAAGAATTCGCACGCAAACACTTCGCGAAGCTTACTATAAATTGCAGAACCTTTGATTATCTCCCGCAAACCGGAAGAAATCACATAATGCTCCGCTTTTATTCCCATTCCTAAACAATAATCATTAATACGGTCAAACCAAGTGTCCACACCGGGAAAATATTCTAAACTTTTACCATGTCCCACAAATGCGTCTTTTGTTATTTCTTTATTCTTATATTTTGCCTCATTAAGCATGCAGTGCATATATGCCAAAGCGCTATCCATCTTTTTATCTTTTGCCAAATCGTTAGACTTTTTCCAAAATTCTTCTGAGCTCATCTCAATGTCCGGTATAAAAGTAAACTCTTGCTGGTCTTTTGTGGTCAGAGTTTTGTCAAAATCATACATTATAGCAACGGTTGTTATGCTCATTTGATATTTGTCCTCTCCGGTTAGCTATTCTGAAAGCAAAACCTTGCCACCCGTGCGTTGTTCACAAATTCTGGCGTATCTGACCGCATCTTCTTTTGAACTCATTTTTATAAAAATTTCTTTTTTAGTTGAACCATTGTTGCCGTTGCCTTTTACCGTGACTCCCCAATTATCTTCAACGGCTTTCACAAAAATATTATTTTCTTTCATGATATTCCTCCCGATGCGGCTTTGTCTGGCACCCCCAACAGGAATCGAACCTGTAACTAACCCTTAGGAGGGGTTTATTATATCCATTTAACTATGGGGGCGAATATTGACAATAATATAACATTATACTATATATTTTAAAAAATTTCAAGAGGGAAAGAGAATTTTTCTTGTTTCTCTTGACTTTTTATTATTTATGGTTTATATTGAAAGCAAAAAGGAGACTTTTTACAGTGATTCCCATAAATACCGACATAGCCGTTTTAGGCGGCGGCCCGGCGGGTCTTGCTGCCGCGATACATGCCAGAAGAACCGCAAAATGCCGCATAACCGTGCTTGAACGCAACCCGCGTATAGGAAAAAAGCTTATAAACACCGGAAACGGCCGCTGCAACATATCACATTTTCCTGTGGATTTTAACGCTTTTCATGGCGAAAGAAATCTGGCGGAACAGGTTTTTTCAAAATCAGCCGCTCCCGAAGATTTTTTTTGGTCTCTCGGGTTAAAGCTGAGGGCAGACCGCTGCGGAAATGTCTATCCGTATTCAAATACGGCGGCCTCTGTGCTTGACGCGCTGCGAATTGAAATTTCAAATCTTAAAATAAATGTTTTAACAGATTGCCATGTCATAAAAATCGAGCCGCTGCCGGAAGGCTTTCGGCTTATCCCCGAAAATCCTGAATTGCCCATAATAAATGCGCGCAGGCTTATCCTCGCGCCGGGAGGTATGGCAGCACCTGCCACAGGCAGTGACGGCACAGTTTTCGACTTTATTAAAAAACTCAAAATAAACATTTTAAACCCCTTGGCGTCTCTTTGTCCAATAAAAACAGAGCCAAAACTTACCCGCGCAGTGAAAGGCTTAAGATTAAACGCGTCCTGCTCGGCTATTTTAAGCGGAAGAACGCTGCGCACCGAAACAGGAGAGGTTCAATTCGGCGAGGACAAGCTTTCCGGCATCTGCATTTTTAACCTTTCGCGCCTTGCCGCAATTCATGGCAAAGAATTAATGATCTCTCTTGATCTTACCCCCGAGATTAATTTAGACGACTTATTAAAATTTATTATTCACAGCGCAAAAATCCGTGCGAAGTCTCCGATCGAAGACCTTCTGACCGGTCTTTTGCCTAAACGATGCGCCGTTACGCTCACAAAACTTATTACCGACAAGCCTATGGACTTCAAGGTGACAGACCTTAATTCCGGCGAATTAAACGCCCTTGCGCTTATTATTAAAGATTGGCGTTTCCCCGTTATCAGCTGCGACAGGTGGAGCAGCGCCCAAACCACGGCGGGGGGGGTTCCCTCTTCTGAATTATCCGAAAACCTATCATCTAAAAGAAACCCCCACCTTTATTTTGCCGGCGAGGTAATAAACGTCGATGGCGACTGTGGCGGATATAACCTTATGTGGTGTTGGCGAAGCGGAGAACTTGCCGGAACAAGCGCCGCAAAATCTATTTAGCTATCGCTATTTTACAGTGTGGTTAATTAGCTTAGAAAACACTTAAAATAATGATGCAAAAGCTTAAATATAAGCGGTTTTGCAAAAATTATTTTTGTTTGTTTTCAAGTTAATTTGCTATAAATCTGCTTGTGCAGATTATAATCGTTTAACTTTAATTTTATCAAATTTAAGATTATAACTCGCCGCCTAATAGTCTGCGGACATAAACGCGGTTATAATTTTCTTTATGGCCTGTCCAAAAAATCAAAAAGGCAAAAAACAACGTCATTTGATTTTTTTGACAATAAGCATCCGCATTACATTGCTGATTTTCTCTTTATTCATGCGGATTTTTAAATTGTGATAAAACTGTGAAAACGTCATATATATTTTAAAAAACAACGTCATAATATTTTTAAAAAATATACCGCATAATTTTTTAAAAATATCATGATGTCATTTTTTTAACAGTTTGACAAATATTAATATATTTGTTATACTATTATTAATATTAAGAGTTTTAGAGGTTGTAATGATTTTAAAATATAAGTCAATTATTGTTTTTTCATTAATTTTAGGGATAATAGTTTCACAGTTTCTCGTTTTATCCGCTCCAACCTACGGCGAAAGCCTCCCCTCAAACTCCAATCCTGTTCCCAAGACAGCCAAACCGATTACAATCACCACCGACGATTATGACATTTCATCAACCGGAGACACTCGCTTCTTCCCTTCGGAATATGAAGGACGAAAAGTTATCCTATGGGAAAATCAAAGCGGCGATGTTACATTTCGGTTCAATGTCCCCGAGAGCGGAAGCTATACGCTTTCACTCGACTATTTCCCGCTTATTTCAGAGTTCTCATCCGATAATATGTTTTTTGAATTACTAATAGACGGCGAGCGTCCGTTCAAAGAAGCGGAATCGATAATTATTCCGAGGCTTTGGAAAAATGAAACCGGCATATTAAAAGATTGGCAGGATAATGATATCCTTCCGCTCCAAATCGGAATTTCCGAATGGAGCACCGCCGTTCTTAAAGACAAACTAAACCGCCCTTATTATTTCCGACTCGAAAAAGGCTCCCATACCATAACTCTGCGCGGAGACGCGATATCGGCAGCAATAAGCGGACTTTCGCTTGAAACAGAACATCTCCCCTCAGCCTATACGGCACCCGACGAGACAAAGATTTACGCTACGCCCCCTATAGTTATCGAGAACGAATTTAATGATAAAACCATTCTTATAGAGGGAGAAACGCCTTTTTCTAAAAACTCTCAGCTACTTTACGGCACATCTGACAATCTTTCGTTTCATATAAATCCCTCCCACCCAATAAAGCACAGAATCAATACAATAGGTAAAGGCAATTGGACCAAAAACGGCCAAGCGCTTACTTACGATTTTGCGGTATCCAAAAGCGGTTACTACCGCTTCACATTAAAAGTTAAACAGGACAACAGATACGGACTGACATCTTACCGTTCCGTTTATATTGACGGCTCCGTGCCCTACTTTGAATTCAAGAGCCAAGCTTTCCCTTATAATGACAATTGGTATAAAAAAACTCTAAGCGGCTATGGCGGCGAAGAAATTTGGCTTTTTTTAGACGAAGGACACCATAAACTGACTCTTGAGGCGACCCCCGGCAATCGAGAAGAAATGATAACCCGTGCCGAATATTTGCTTGAAGAACTTAAAAACGGGTCTGATTTAATTCCTTCAGAGATTGCCTCGGATATCGAAAACATCAAAGCGCTCACCGATGCCTTGTCGCCTTACGGGTCTAACAACTCCGCTCCGCAGATGCTTATTAACGCGTTGAACAGAGAATATCCAACAAATAACGACCTTAGCCTTTTCCCCGCTTTTGAGCGCTGTAGAACAGAGATTAAGGGTTTTGAAGATTGGTTGCACGATATGCGCGAAAACCCTTTAGAATTAGACTTCATTGAGATTTCTACTATACATTACGCGCCAAAACCGATAAGCAATAACAAATTTTTACAGTTAAGCTTTAGCTTAGGAACTTTTATCAGCCCTTTTTTCAAGTATGAAAAAAACCGGCAAACTCCCGAATCCGACTTGTTAAAAATTGCCGTGCAAGGCGATAACAAAAGCGTTGGGCTGATAAGCCGGTTGGCGGAAAATAAAGGTTTGTCAGACACTGAATTCCCGGGCATAACGGCAAAAGCCGCCGAAGGAACTCTGCACGAGTTGATCATGTCGGGCAACGAGCCGGATTTGTTCCTTTTTGCCCCCAGCAGCGAAATACTTGAAGCCGCCAACTTAGGTTTTATCTGCGATTTGACCCAATTTTCAACCTATCACGCACTTATAAACGAGCGTTTTTCCGAGAGTTCTATGCAGGCATATAAAATAGGAGAAAAAATTTACGGCCTTCCGCTTACCGATTCTGTTCATGTTATGTTTTACCGATCAGATATTTTCAGCGAACTTGAATTAACCCCGCCCAAAACATGGGCGGATTATTCGATAGTTTCTGAAACGCTGCGTCAAAACGGGATGGAAACGCATAAAAACGAAGATTTAAACCTTATGAACTGCCGCGCAAAAGATTTTATAAGCGGACGAGCCCCATTGATCATAGCCGATTATACGAAATTCCGCTCGTCGCTCTGCGAACTAAACGGAGTAATAGATAAAAACTATGCTGCGGCGCAAATACCCGGCGACATGTCATCAAGCGGCGAAGTTATCCGCAAAACTTCGGGTTATACCACCTTAGGAGGGGTTATTTCCGAACGCGCAAAAAGCCAGGCTTCCGCTTTCAAATTCCTCGAATGGTTTACAGATGACCGTGCGCAAACCGATTATTGCGTGTCTCTCGAAAGAATGGCGGGCCCTATGAGACGCGTTGTGACCGCCAATCAAAATTCAGCCAAACTTTTGCCTTTTAAGGGTGAAGAACTTAGGATTTTCCTTTCAGCAAAGCAAAACGCGTTATTGTCAGATTATTTATCGGGAGGAAATTTTGAATAAAGCCACTAAAGAAAAACTAAGGCTAATTGCCTTGATTCTGCCTTTTATTATACTGTTCACAATTTTTACGACATTGCCAATATTCAGCGCATTTCCGCTAAGTTTCGGAAAAATTAACTTGCTCGGAGAAATTTCATGGTCTGGGTTTGATCTTTGGGAAAGCCTTTCAGAAGATCCGGCGTTTTGGTCTTGCCTTAAAAACACATTGTTTTTCTCTCTTTTGATAGCGCCCGTCTTGTTTTCGATAAGCACCGTCACGGCATTCTTGGCTTCCCGCAGAAATAAAATATGGATATTTATTATATTTTGCCTGCCATTTTTCACGGCGGCTCCGGTTTCGTTTGATTATCTTTTTTCAAATGGAGCAACCGGCTTTTTTAATTCACTTTCAATAAGCGGCGGACATTCCCCTAAAACTTTTTCGGATGAATTTTCAACGCTTTTATTATCCGAGCTTTGGCTTTCATTCGGGCTTTCGTTTATTATGCTTTATTTTGGCTTTAAAAAATTACCTAAAAATTACCGAGACGCCATAGCCATAGAGGAGTCCCCTGCTTTATTTTTTGAATTATACAACTCACTTTATTTAATGCCGAAAAAGCTTTTAATTACCGGAGCAATCGCCATATCAAACGGCGTTATAGCCGGCGGCAATTACCCTTTTTCAAACCATCCGCTAACATTGGCGGCATACGCGAAAAAGCTTATCCGATCACATCGGTCAGACAGCGCTTCCTGCGTTATATTGCTTCTTTATCTTCTTATTGCCTTTATTTGCGTTATAGCTTGGCTAATGATCCGTTATCTTCCGGGCCTTATAAGAATATTAAAAGCGCGCCTTTTTAAAAGGGAGGCAAAGTAAAAAATGAAAACAGAAGAATTTCTGACTATTATCAAACCTTTGGGCAAAAAGACTGCTTTATTTTTAAACAGAACGCTTCCTTGGACTGCCTTGACTGTTTTTCTAGCTTTCATTGTATCGCCGATAATAATCGCGGCGCTAAACACATTAAAATCGCCGCCCGAGTTTTTCGCTTTTCCGGCTTACCTTTTTCCTCAAAAACCAAGCTTTTCAAATCTTATCGGAGAAAACTCTTTCACTTTGATCAGAGCCGCTTTCAACTCTTTAATAATAGCTCTCATAACCGCCGTTATAGATTCCGCGGTTTGTGCCGGAGCGTCCTACGTGTTGGTGCGCCACAAATCAAAACTGATAAATGTCTTAAACTTGATTATCCGCATTTCCCTTGTTTTTACTATTACGGGATTCGCGGCTTTAAAATCGGATTTAACGGCATGGCTAGGGCTTTATAACACCTACGCGGGAATGATACTCCCCTTTACCGCATCATCGTTTAGCGTAATAATAATAAGCCAATATATGAAAAAAGTCCCCGAATCTTTATATGACACAGCAACAATAGAAGGAATGGATCATTTTAAAGTATTCTGGCATATTTTTTTACCTATGTCAAAACCCGCCGTTTTCACAGCGGGAGCTTTTTCATTTGTTTCTGCCTTTAAACGCGCATCTGCGCATTTTTATTTCAGCGAAAGCCTTGCTACTTTAGCTGATTTAATTGAAGCTTCTGCCGGCGTCAATTTTAATTTCGGCTTGTGCGCGGCCGCAAGTCTTATGCTCATTATCCCCTCGGCATTGATTTTTATATTTGGCGGAAAGAAAATAGAAGAGGGGATCGAACCATCAGCCGCTGAATAGCCGCGTTCATGTCGCCCTCCGCAGACGTTTGTTATTACCCCTGCAACAAACACTGGAAGCGGCTGCGCCGCAGATGTTTGAAAAAACGAACAAAACTTTCAAGCTTGAACAGAATTGCTATATTTTTTAGATTCCTCTTTTTCAATTTTAAACACTTTAAGCTTAGGAGTTGTTTTTATAGTATTATCTTTGTATTTTATTTTAAAACGTGTTGACAGAATTTTCCCGTTTTTTAATTCTATCCCTCTATTGTTGGTATACAGCGTATCTTTAACATAATATTTTTCTTTTTCTATCATGCTCCCAACACCGGAAATATAAACCTTTTCTTTGTCCTCGCTTTGTTCGTCTGTCGACAAATTTATGCAAGTATCAGAAAGCTCTATCATTTTATTTATCTCGGCTTCCGATTCTTTAACGTTTGAGCTTGAAGCGGAAACAATCAGGTTTATTCTAAATTTTCTTGATATCTGTTCAAATGCCGAAAGAAACAGCTTTCCAGAAATTTCACTTTCACAAAGAAAAGGGTAGCTCACACCAATGACCTTTAAGCCAAGAAACGCAATATTTTTTATTCTGCGCAGCCTTATAAAATTATATAAAACGTCTAAAAACTCTTCGGGCATCAACGCGCCGCTTGTAAAAGTTAATTCTATAAGATCTTTTCCGTTTATATTCCAACATTTTGAAATGCACTTATACGATGAAATATTTATAAGGTTAGCTTCTTCTCCATTAACATCCCTTTCCTTAATAGGTATCTCAAACGTAATTTCTTTATTTTCCACTATTGACTTGCCACCGCGCATAATATCGCAAACCTCTTTGCAAAGCCTTACTCCATCAATATCAAAGGATTCTCTGTCGCTAAGCCGAATGATTAGCGCATTTTCCCCCTCCTCTTCGTTAACGCTGCCTTTAAACATGCGAAACAAAAGCGCATTAACCGCTAAATCTGATTTATAAAGTCCGGTTTTGCCCGTTATCGACAAAATTTGTGAGTGACTTTTGGGGAGTTCTCTAAAAAATTCAGGCAAAATCCTGTCAATAGCTTCTATGCCAAAAATATTTCTCGGTCTATTTCTTTCTTCCTCGCTGTCCTGCAATTTTATTTCTTCAGTGCCACTCTTCAGCTCTTTTATAGCAGACATAAGATAGTGAACCGAAAGAAAAACCTCGATATATTTTTTTAAAAAGCTTTCTTCTTTCTTTGTGCTTCTTATTTTATACGGATGCCTTCCCGGAGTCTGAAGTACATGTCTTGATTTTTCAATTTCTATATATGTTTCATGATGGCTTCCGAAATGTGAGGTTGAAAGCGAAACAACAACATCGGCTCTAAATTTAACATTTTTTATGTAGTCAGTCCCCGTTTCATCTACCGCAGTGCAATCTTCAAGTGAAAAAACGCTTAAAAAATGATATCTTGAAAAAAGGTCGAATATGCGAAAAAGCTGTGTACGAGAAAGAGGTTTTTCATCGAACAGATTCAGCCCGTCAAAAGCAACAATCACAACCTTTGTGTCTTTTTTACCGCGCGTTTCATTATACTTGCTCGCCGCCATAAGCGCCATTTCAAGCTCTTTATATCTTATCTCAAATTGGCTTTTTTCATTTTCATCCGATTGAAAACCCAAAGGAGAAAGCAAGGGAAATACAATTTGAGGTATTACTTTTCCGTTCTCCTTGTTCAGCATTTTTTCAAATTCTACGGCCGGATTTTTATTGCTATCCTGTTTCGGAAGATATCCTTTCATTCTGTTTATTCTCGGGTCATTTTCATCTTTAACAAAACTATTTATCGCCCTTTGGCGCGGCTGTTCAAGAGCGTAATACAGCGCTATCCCGCCATTAATTTGTTTGTGTCCGCTATAATTGATGCATTTTGCCGCAATTTGAAAAACCAAAGTTGACTTTCCGGTTCCGGGGGCGCCCGAAATAACAATATTCCCTGTCCCGTTTTCCTGCTCCGTAGGAATAATCAACCCTCCGGTGAATACTTTATTGATATCGTCACGGCTTTTTGAATTGGCAAATATGCATTCTCCCTGCTGCTCAAGCTTGCTTTTGCTTTTCCATTGGTCAAACAAGTAATTGTTATCTTTTTCGTCTTCTTTAGGAATAAACGACCTGTTAAATAAAATATCTAAATTATCCTCAAAAACAACGCTTCTTTTAGAATAACAAATCAAATTTTTTCTGTTATGCTTTAAATTACTCATATGTAATTCTCCTAATCGTTAATGTCAGATATTGACCAAAATTTGTCGTCCCAATAAATTTCATAGCGCTTGATTATATTATCCCTATCCTTAACGTTACCTTTATTTAAAATAAGTTTAAAACGATTATAAACCCTGCTTGGCGTATCTTCAAAAAGAATTTGAAGTCGCTTAACCGCTGTTTTGACCCGAGAAAGGTTTTCTCTTGGCTCTTTAAGCAAGTTCAGCAACTGCTCATAGCTGTGTTTTTCTTTCATTATTACAGCCTGCTGCAATTTAAGCATACTTTTTAAAACCTTATATAAAAAATCCGCGTCCAAGACGGGCTCAAAGTGTTCGCTAATCTGATGCTTATTGTTTGCAAGTTCAACGCGATAAAGATGACCGTCACATTCAATAAGCCATTCTTTAATCGGTATGCCTGCCTGTATAAGTGAATTTCTTATTACGCCCAAATCTTTGTTGTTTCTGCAAACGCCCTTAATGATTTTTAGATAATGTTCTTGATTATCAGGGTTATTTATATCAATTTTTACTGCGGCATTTTTTTTATTTTTATCAATTATATTGTCTATTGTTTTTTTAAAATCTTCTTTGTTGTCAGCGTCAATAGCTGAATAAATCATGTTTTTTTCAATATCAGTTATATGATCGCTTATTTTTATGCGAATATCTCTTTTTATTTTTGAGGGATCGGGCTTGGAAATATATTTAGGCTCGACCCTGTTTTTTGCCCCGTCGAGGTGATCTCCAAGAAAGAGCAGAGACGCGAGCATCTTTACTCTTATGTTCCCATAATGCTCAATATAGTCCACGCTTCGAATGGATCTTCTCTCGTTATTTTCCGGGCAGCCCTCACATTCTTCTTTTGCGCATATGCCCCCGCTTTTGCAATCGTGATAAAAAGCCACAACGGCAATCATTCTAGCAAACGCTTCAGAAGCAATCCTTATCTGAGCCCAACTTTCAAGTATCAGCTCCTTTGACTGTTTCGCGTGATCTTTGGTTTTGTCGTCTATCCTGCCGATATCATGCAGAAAAATCGCGCATAGAAGTATATATAGCTCCGCTGCGCTTAAATCAAGTTTATGATATGCAATGTTTTTCGGCTCAAAAAGAATATCTCCAACTTTTTTCTCAACATTAAGCACATGCGGCAACGAATTATAAGATCCTCCGCTTGGCGCTATTGCCGGCAGCCACTCAAGTTGAGCGATTTTTAAACTTTCCTCAAACTTGTTAAAAAGATACCCATCGAGTTCACAAAGTCTTTCACGCATTAAATAATCCATAGGTGTCGCCTCTTTTTTATAGCAAATTTCGTTTTATGGAAATAAATCCCTTAAAAACTCTCGCCGCTGATGGCGGCGCACCGCGATTTGCACGATGTTCAACCATATGAGTGTTTTATATAGTAAATTAAATATAACAAACGTAAACATGGCCCCCGCCGCCTAAAAGGCGGGGAACATGAACGCGGTTATAGCATTTTGATAAAACGTTTTTCAAAATGCTATAAAAACATAAGCCCCTAGCCAATGATTTTTCATCAGCTAGGGACAAGTTGTCTGATTTTGGTGCCGGAAGCGGGGGTCGAACCCGCACGGTATCGCTACCACTGGATTTTGAGTCCAGCACGTCTGCCAATTCCATCATTCCGGCACGATAAAACTTTGCCGTATTATAATTTTTAAAGATTATCGACTTTTGTCCCTTGAAAATTAATTATAGCACACGCAAATATCAAAGTCAAGGTGTTTTGAAAACATTTATATTTTTTTGCATAAAACTACTTGACATTTTGTAGTTTTTGCCTTAAAATGATTGTATGTGTACTTTTCAAACATCTGCGGCGCAGCCGCTTCCGGTGTTTTAACAAGCGTCATCGGAAAACCGAAAATCACTCACCGCCTAAGAGGCGATAGACATGAACGCGGTTATATATAGTCAGTCAATTTAAAAACCCCAAAGGGTTTTTAAACATCAGGCAAAGCCCGCTAGCGCACCTTAAGGTGCGCGGCTGACCATGTAGCAAGATAAGGCCGCCTTCGGCGGCACACGGCGCACGCCGCGTCTTAAAAACGCATTTAGCGTTTTTAAGCTGACCTAATATATGTTTTTATTCACCAACCTTGGTTAAATAAACTTCTTGCGCAATTAAAATGCGACGGATCGGCGAGCAAGATTTTCACAGGACAAGGCAATTTTCGTGTGAATGCCCGTTAATATTTAAGAAAAATCAATGCGGAATGACGTATGTTTTGCCTTCAGAACGGCGCGGATTAATTTCGCAAGAAGTTTAATATAGGAATCTAATGAATTCACCTACCTTTATAATAATTTATAGAAATTTTATATATTATTTTGACCGTCATAAGATTTGTTAGCTTTCTAAAATCAAGAGAAAAAACAAAAAGGAGGAAAGGCAAATCCTATGCCGGAAACAAAAGACTTATTATACTTAGCTTCGCTGTGCCTTATAAGTTTCGCAGTCGGCTCACTGCTACTTGGTTTCATAATGTATAAAATAGGCCAAAAACACCGCAAAAAATTTGCGGAAGGGCATATAGAGTCCGCCGAAAAAGAAGCGCTGCGCATAGTAAACGAAGCTAACGATAAAGCGGAAACGCTTAAGAAAACCGCAAGAGTTGAAGCAAAAGACGAGGCTTACAAATTAAAAGGTGATGCCGAAAAAGAAATTACACGCCAAAAACAAGAAACCGAGCGCGAACTTAAAGAGCGGCGGGCTGAGATAACCCGCTCCGAAAGGCGTTTACAGCAAAAAGAAGAAAGCCTTGAAAAGAAAAACGATAAAATTGAAAAAATGGAGGAAAATCTTCAGGCAAAAATAAAAAGCGCCGACGAAAAGCTCCACGAAGCCGACCAAATAAAAAAAAGTCAAATGGACATACTCGAGCGTATTTCAGGCTTCACATCCGAAGACGCAAAAAAGCATCTGCTTTCAATTTTGGATAACGAGCTTACTCATGAAAAATCCCTGCGAATTTCACAATATGAGATCCAACTTAAAGATGAGTGTGACGTTAAAGCAAGAGAATATATTTCGCTTGCCATCACCCGATTGGCCTCCGAAGCGGTGGGAGAAATGACCGTATCCGTCGTCCCTCTCCCAAACGACGAAATGAAAGGTAGAATAATAGGCCGAGAAGGCAGAAATATACGAACGCTTGAACAGCTCACCGGCGTTGACCTGATAATCGACGATACGCCTGAAGCGATCACCCTTTCTAGCCATGACCGCGTCCGCCGTGAAATTGCCCGCATTTCGCTTGAAAAGTTGATCCAAGACGGGCGTATTCATCCCACACGAATTGAGGAAATGGTAGAAAAAGCTAAGCGAGACGTTGAAACAAAAATCAAGCAGGAAGGCGAACGCGCCATCCTCGAAACCAACGTGAACGGTCTTAACCACGAGTTGACAAGATTGTTAGGCAGACTTTACTACCGTACCTCATACAGCCAAAACGTATTATCACACTCCATCGAGGTGGCTCATCTGTCAGGAATTATCGCTTCCGAACTCGGAGTCGATGCCACCCTCGCGCGCAGAGCGGGTCTGCTCCACGACATAGGCAAAGCGCTGTCCCATGAAATTGAAGGTTCACACGTGCAAATCGGGCTTGAAGTATGTAAAAAATATAAAGAAAACCCAGAAGTGCTTCACGCTATAGAAGCCCACCACGGAGACGTTGAGATAAAAACAGTCATCGCGGCGATTGTTCAGGCTGCCGACGCGATAAGCGCCGCTCGGCCGGGCGCTCGAAGCGAAAACTATGAAAACTACATCAAACGTCTGCAAAAGCTTGAAGAAATCTGCACCTCATACAGCGGCGTAGAAAAATCCTTTGCCATCCAGGCAGGACGCGAAGTGCGAATAATGATTCAACCTGAAGTTGTAAATGATGAGGGAATGATAGTCCTATCCCGCGAAATTGCCAAACGTATCGAGCAGGAAATGGAATATCCCGGACAAATAAAGGTCCACCTTATCCGCGAAAGCCGAACAGTGGCATTAGCGAAATAAACGCAATAATTCCGCCGGTCCTTTTTTGACCGGCGGTTTTCAAACATCTGCGGCGGAGTTGTTCCCGGTGTTTTAACAAGCGTAAGCGAGAGATAATCTCCCCGCCGCCGACGCATAGTGATTAACTATAGCACATTAAGTAGTCTTTCAGTATATTAATTAGCATAAGGAGCATAAAGCAATGACAAAACAAATAAAACAATATATCGCCGAAATCGAGTTGGTTTTATCCGCAGAAAACTCTAAAACCGAATGGGCTCAAATTCGTAAAGAAATGCTTATAAGAATCCGCTTTTATCAGCATGAGAGACTTATCCATCTTATTATAACTATGTCCTTCGCGATTATGTTGGTCATTTTTTTCGCGGCGGCCTTTATCTCAAAGTATTTCCTTCCGCTCGCCGGATTGTTTCTCATACTCGAAATCCCATATATCCGACATTACTATTTTCTTGAAAACAGTGTTCAAAAATTATATGATCTTTATAGCAAGTTCGCTTGATATTTTAAAGCGTTTCCCAAAATAAGTTTCTTGCACAATTCAAACATCTGCGTCACAGCCGCTTCCAGTGTTTTAACAAGCGTCAACGAGGGATGGCCCCCTCCGCCTAATATGCTAGGGCCATGAATTCGGTTATACAGAGGATTTAAATTTGAAAATACTTTTAAAGCTATTCTTTTCCTTCGCTAAAATCAGTGTTTTTACTTTTGGCGGAGGATATTCCATGCTTCCCTTGCTCATCCGCGAACTTGTTCATAACCGCGGTTGGGCGACAGAAGATGAAATAATCGACTTTTTTGCAATAGGTCAATGCGTACCCGGAGTTATCTCCGTAAATGTTGCGTCGTTCGTGGGGATAAAAGTTGCCGGCTCCGCGGGATCATCGGTTGCCGCATTGGGCATGGTCTTTCCGCCTATAATAATAATTTTGGCCCTTTCTTCTCTTATAAGTAGCTTTACAGAATTCAAAACTATCCAAAGCGCGCTTTGGGGAATACGTGTCGCCGTATGCGCCATGCTTACTATAACTGCAGGGGGGCTGATAAAAAAAGCAGCGACCGACGCGCCGACCATTTTTATAGTGCTTTTTGCTTTCACCGCGTTGCTAATAAATATTTCTCCCGCTATAATAATCTTAGTTTCCGCCGCAATTGGTTACGCTGTTAAATTCGTAATTACGGCGAGCAAAGGCAATAAAAAATGATTTATATAAAATTAATATACGAGTTTTTTAAAATAGGGGTGTTCTCCATCGGCGGGGGATTATCCACTATACCCTTCCTTTACAGGCTCTCCGAAAAATACGACTGGTACACCTTGGCCGAGCTAGCCGACATGATAGCTGTGTCTGAGGCCACTCCCGGACCAATAGGCGTCAATATAGCAACATATGCCGGGTTTAAGGCGGGCGGTGTTTTGGGCGGGATATCAGCCACGCTTAGCCTTATTCTCCCTTCGGTGATAATTATCATCGTAGTATCTCATTTTTTAAACAAGTTCAAAGACAGTCGGCCGGTCAGCAATGTTTTATATGGCATCCGTCCGGCCAGTGCCGGGCTAGTCGCCGGTGCCGTTTACGCACTTTTGACCATGACCGTTTATAGCAAGGCTAACGGATTTAGCCCTATTTCCATAGCGCTTTACGCTATATTCACAATATTTTGCTTTTACACCAGAAATAAAAAAATACATCCCATTGCTATAATTGCAATCGGAGCGGCGGTAGGGATAATATCAGAAAACATTTTTGGCTCAGCTTATTGATCACAAGATTTTTAAGGCAACACCGCACGCCAGAGCTGTAAGGTGTTGCCTTAAGATATATTAATTTCTTTTTGTCTCTCGGCTATCAGAAGATCCACCATCCGTCCGTAACTCCGCACTCCGTCCTGTTGCCCGTTTGCCTTAAGGTATGTATCATTTATTTCGCTCGACAGCCTATTAATGCCTTTGCTTCTATATTTTTCCCAATATTTATCGGCAAGATAAAGCTCGGTTATCACCGGGAGAGGAATATTTGAAAAGACCTCATAATATTCTTGCTCATCAGCAACCTCATGATAAGCGACAAGACTGTACTTCAGCGCATGAACATAACCGCTGTAAATAAATTCGGGATCCCCGCTCTCTTTACAGGCGAGATAAGCCAAAAAATTCGCTTCGTCTTCCCGCATAAACCCGCTTAAATGCGACAACTCGTGACACACAACAAAAGGCTTTTCATAATCCGGCATATGATCGTTATAATTCGCCTCGATCGTAAATGGCGAAAAAATCCCGCACAACCCCGCGTTGGATAAAAATAACTCGGATGTTATAAGCGGCTTCGGCCTGGAATAATAAGTGCTAAGGCAGTTATACCTCAAAGCTAGTTTGCTCATAGAGTTAATCCCTGTCTGCGAAAGATTTCCTTCAAGGATCATTGCGCCGTGACTATCCGTTTTTATTTTCTGAGAGTACTCGCCGAGTTTCTCGTTTATGCTGTAGATCAATTCCAAAAGCTCATCTTTATTATAAGGTTTTATATTTATCCCCGCGTAATGCGAAAAAGGAGGACGGCTATAGTTTATCTCGCAGCCAAAAAGAAAAACCATTAAAACAGTGGAAATTGTTATTAAAAAAAACGTCGCCGCGTTAAGCGCGGCCTTTTTGCGTCCGCCTTTTTTAAACATCCTAATAATAAATAATACTAAAAATATTAAAAAAGATACGATAAGCAACACGGCAAGTATCTCAGACAATGAAAAAGGTAGTCTTCCCGCGCTCTTCCCCAACGCCCACACAAACGCCGGATAAATGTTGTCAGCGTACCATTCGGCTGCCCCAGGTATATTCTTTATTATTAGTCTGGCAAATATATTAATACAAATTGCCGCTATTAAATAGACGTGCCTTTTTTTCATGGATTTTTTTAGGTTCCTTTCTTCCTCGACTTACATATAATTTATTAGACTTTCTGCGTAATATATCAAATTGCGTTTTTATGGAGATAGATCCTACAAAAACGCTCGCTGCCCGACACCTAAATTATGTGCCTAAAGCACCGCGCTTTGCACAGTGTTTTATATCAAGTTTGGCTTCAAGCATCTGCGGCGAAGCCGCTTCTGGTGTTATAGTCAATAAAAAGTCAAACTGCTATAACGAGCTGCGAAGCGGAGTAATTTCGCAAAAAGTCTAACATATTATTACATTTACGGGAGCAAGAATAATGACATACGACAGACAAAAAACAGTAGAATACGCCCGGCGTTGGGCATACGGGCGCAATCCCGACTATTATATCTTTGACGATATGGGCGGCGACTGCACCAACTTCGCTTCGCAAAGCATTTATGCCGGTGCCGGTGTAATGAATTTCGATCCGGATGACGGTTGGTATTACCTATCTCTTAATCAACGCAGCCCTTCTTGGGCTGGTGTAGAGTTTTTAATGAAATTCTTAACCGAAAACCGCGGCCCTGGCCCCTATGCCGTTGTGAGCCCATTAGAAGATGCCGAGCCGGGCGACATTATTTTTTTAAGCTTTAGCGGAAAACGCTTTGAGCATAGCACAATAGTGATTTCCAATAATAACGGTGATATCCGAATAGCCGCTCACACCTATGATAACTTTAACCGCCCGCTTTCTACCTATGAATATTCTGACTCACGGCTGCTGCATATAGAAGGAGTAAACCCATAAAATTCAAAAAACAGGGAAACGCTTTTGCGTCTCCCCTATTGTTTTTAAAAAATTGTTCTATAGCTAGTCAGTTTAAAAACGCTAAATACGTTTTTAAGGCGCGGCATACGCCGCGTGCCGCCAAAGGCGGCCTTCCCTTGCTACATAAAAGCAAAGCCGAAAAATTTTCGCAAAACCATTTTTACTCAACTTTTACGTCATTTTTTGATTGTTTTCTAAAGTTATTGCCTCCGCACCCAACAGCAAGCAAAAAGACATGTAATAATAGTCGAGTGTTTTGCGCGAGAATAGTAACCGCCTATAACAGCTTAACCCTTTCAATAAGGTATGCCGGATTGAATTCAAAAATAGATATTGATTCAACGACCGCCTTAAATTTACCCGCATCCGAAAGTGCATTCATCTCCGAAAGCAGAGGTATTATTGCAAGCGCCGCCTTTATCAGTTCCGATTGATCCCCCGTCAAAATAGGCGTTTGAGGAAACCAATTCAATTCATCGCTGAGCGCGATCGAATCATGAAGCCTCGATAAAGCGCTGTTAACGCTTGGAATTAAAAATAGCGTCTTATCTGCTATGCCGACATTCTTATATTCAACCTCAAATTTTGCGTTTTCTGTGGCAGCCTTATTGATCCGCGCCGTAACGCTTTCAGCGTCGTTTGCCGGAAAAGTCGTAATCTGTATGTGATTTGGAATAGATTTAGGTAGCGTGCCGGCAAATCCCCTTAAACGAAGATCGGCGACAAGGTTATCTATTTTTCTCCCTCCCTCTTTGCTTAGCTCGGCTAAAATATAAAACTTTTTTTTAGCCACGGCTGTCACCTCCTCTTTTGTTATAGTATAACATAAAAACATCACAAAAGCAACATTTTTTGTTAGATTTATTTAAAGCGTTTTGACGTAAGCGGAAATGTTCGGATTTTTAAGTGGATTTTTTGCCGTAAAAAGCAATTTTGCCGCAAATATCCGCTTATATTTAATGCAAAATTAACGAAGTATGACAGAAAAGGCTTTGTCAATGGTTCAGTTGCCTATTATCAAACATGTTCTGTTAGTAAGACCGTTTTAAATTAATTCGCTATAAATTGTAAGAGACATTTTTTATAATAAATTTTCATGGTATATAATCCCGAAATTTACAAATACTACTGACATAAAATTTATTGCCATTCGGAGGAATATATGATATGAAAGCAACCGGAATCGTCCGGAGGATTGACGACCTGGGAAGAGTCGTGATCCCAAAGGAAATTAGAAGAACCATGAGAATACGCGAGGGCGACCCGCTCGAAATATACACCAATGTCGATGGCGAAGTTATCTTTAAAAAATACTCTCCTGTTGGTGAAATATCAGATTTTGCCGGTCAATATGCAGAGGTATTGTCAAAAATCGGCGGCTGCCCCGCGGTGATTTGCGACCGTGATCACGTTATAGCCGCATCCGGAATTCAAAAAAAAGAAATACTTGAACGCCGCGTAAGTAATTCGCTTGAAGACTTAATTGAACAAAGAAAAACCCATGTTTATAAATCTTACGAAGATAAGCGACTGACTCCTATCGAAGGAGTCGACCGCTATGCTATAGCATGCACTCCGATAATATCGCAGGGCGACGTTGGCGGCGCGGTAATTATGCTGTCTTCAGACGGGCACGAATACGCGACTCCTGAGCAAACGGCGTTGGTCAACGCCGCGGCGATGTATTTCAGCAAGCAAATGGAAGAATAGTTATCGGCGCCATTTACAAATATGTAAGCAATATTATATCAAATCGCGCTTTTATGGACTATCCGTAAAGGCGCTGTTTTTATGCTTGTTTTTTAACTTACTTCGATTTTCCAACTCAACTCTTTTTCCCAACCTTCAGAAAAACCAAAATCCGACGGAGCTAAAACATCTGAATAATCAAAAAAATGTTTTTTTAATTTTTCAACAATAACGCCGTTCCAAACCGTGCGTCGCATGTGCAGCTGCTTCATAATAAAAACATAACTGAACAATGTGTTGTCAAACTCCATTTCCGGCGTTGCCTTCGGTCGCAGCCAAAATCGGTTGTCATATAAGCGGTTATAATGGGCACAGTGGTTTCTAAGGTCTGAAAGACAATCCAACCACGAAATCAAATGTTTGGCGCTAATAGAAATATCAGAAAAGTTCTCTTCCACTATAGCCGCTTTGTCTTCAACTTTTAAGTCCCTAAAAAAATGAGTGAGCATCCCAAAACTAAAAAGCTCAACAATCGCCCAAACGGGAAATTCCCCGCCGTATTTCCCTTTGTGATGCGCGACAATCCCGCTGTCGCCGTTAGACTCGACTATCCGCTCAAGCTTAGAAATAAACTGCCGATGATTGTGTGTTCGGTCAAACGAATCTGGATTTTTATATCCCAACGCCCCATATTTCAGCGCGTGATAGTTTGAGCAAATTGCCCGGATAGTTATTTCAATCTCCTCTAACGCAACCAATAAAACATTTCTCAGTTCACGGTCAAAATCATATATCTTCAGGACCTTTTCAAAGCTTGTGCCTTTTTTATAATGTCCTTTTTCCACAAAAAAAGGAGCAAAATAATACGCCAACCTATAATAGTTTACAGCCCCCAAAACCTGTTTGGCATGTTTTTCGTTTTCAATAACGCACCCGCGCTCACGTAGCTTTTTAATCTGATCATCAATAGTTGCCGGCTGTTTAACGTTTAATTTGTTATAATAGCTCATTTATTGTTTCCTGATGTTTTATTATGACATTTTGATAAAACGTTTATGCTTTTCAAAATGCTGTAAACACTGCGTCTTTGCCGCAGTGCATTGCTTTCAGCGGCGAGCGTAAATATGCAACAAAGTAAGGCCGCCTTCGGCGGCACGCCGCGTCTTAAAAACGCATTTAGCGTTTTTAAACTGACTAGCTATAATAATCCGCAAATAAACTATCCAAGCGGCAAAGCCGATCAGATAGTTTATTTGCTCAAATGCCCTGTTTCTCGTCGCCTACAACGACAACCGAAACAGATGACAATTATTAAACCGCCAAACTTTTTCCAAAAGTTTGTTTGCGGTTTAATAATTGTCGGGTGTTTAGTGCAGAAATAATAAACTATAATCTTTATACAACGACTTTATAAAACGACTTCTTTCCTTTCCTGACAATGACCTGTGTTTCTATTTTTACCATATGCTTTACGTTTTCAACTTTAATGTCGTCCACCGAAACACCTCCCTGCTCGACCGCAGTGCGAGCCTCGCGCCCTGATTTACACTGCCCCGTCTTTAACAAAATATCCAGTATTCCTATTTTTCCATCTAAAAGGTCTTCCGAAGACAGTTTAAGCGTAGGCATATTTTCGCTGTCTCCGTTTCCTCCAAACACGTTCCTTGCCGCGTTCATCGCTTTTTGCGCTTCCTCTTCCCCGTGGACCATCTTGGTCAGCTCAAACGCCAAATTTTCCTTCGCCTTATTCAAAGCCGCTCCTTTTAGCGTTCTTTCCTTATCCTCAATTTCCTCAATCGGAATGAAAGTCAAAAGCTTCAGAAAGTTGATAACATCCGCGTCGTCAACATTTCGCCAATACTGATAAAAATCATAAACGCCGGTTTTTTCAGCATCGAGCCAAACGGCTCCTTTTTCGGTTTTGCCCATTTTTTTCCCCTCGGAATTAAGCAAAAGAGTGATGGTCATGGCATAGGCATCTTTCCCCAGCTTTCGCCTTATAAGCTCGGTACCGCCCAACATATTGCTCCACTGATCATCGCCACCGAACTGCATATTGCAGCCATATTTTTGATAGAGCATATAAAAATCATAGCTTTGCATTATCATGTAGTTAAATTCAACAAAAGTTAGTCCCTTTTCCATTCGCTGTTTATAACACTCGGCCGCCAACATGCGGTTAACGCTGAAATGAGCACCTACCTCGCGCAGCAGCTCAATATAATTCAGGTTTAAAATCCAGTCGGCGTTATTTACAACAAGCGCCTTATCTTCAGAAAAATCAATAAATCTTCCTATTTGCTTAACAAAGCAATCGCAGTTATGCTGTGTAGTTTCCATGCTGAGCATTTGTCGCATATCGGTTTTTCCCGATGGGTCTCCTATTGCTCCCGTTGCGCCGCCGATAAGTACAATCGGTTTATTTCCCGCGAGCTGAAGCCTTTTCATTAGACAAAGAGCCATAAAATGTCCCACATGCAGGCTGTCGGCCGTGGGATCAAACCCGATATAAAACACTGCTTTCCCGGTATTAATAAGCGCTTCTATTTCTTTTTCATTCGTGACCTGCGCTATAAGGCCTCGGCGCTTAAGTTCTTCGTATATGGTCATTTTTTCCCTTTCATTCTACTATAGTTTAACGGGATTAGGGCAAACGCTAAAAACTCGACGCGGTGTCTTCACCGCGCCATGCGAAATAAGATTCTGGGAGCATATCATATTAACTTTAAATTATTATCAGCTGTCATGCACTGTGCGGTTTTCAGATATCGAGCTTCTCAAAACGCGGATTTTCGTGCGATCCGAGCCCGTTTCGATAAGCACTGTATCCTCTTTAACGCTTATCACCCTGCCAATGATCCCGCCGGTGGTTACGACTTCATCAGCCACCTGAATATTCGACAACATTTCTTTCATTCTTTTCGCGCGCTTTTTTTCAGGCCTGATAAGCAGAAAATAAAAAACGACTATCATAAGACCAAACGGGATGACCATAGTGGTCATTATTCCCATAAGACCGCCGTCCGCAGGCATAGCTTCCGCACCCGCAGAAGTTACCCCCGCCGCTTCCGCCAAAACAAAAAAGCCTTTACTGAATATGTTCATTATTTTTCCCCATTCTTTGTTTTTTACATTTATAGTTATAATCGTTTAACCTTAAATTTCCTAAATTTAAAGTTAAACGAGAATTGCGATGTTTGCTAACAGTGCCCGCAGCGCGCACGCTGCGGAACCCTTTAAACTTAAAAATATCAAGAATAACTTTTTCTTGTTTTAAAGTTAATTTACTATAGGACACGATAAATCATGTCCTAATACAGTATATCATAAATACTAATATACGTCAATGCTATTTTATAATGTTCCATAACGAAGACTCATTTATCAAAAAACTATCCGGCAAATAGCAAATAACCGCGTTCATGTCCCCCTCCTCTTAAGCTGCGGGTAATTTTCAATCCCCCTCCGACGCTTGTAAAACACTGGAAGCGACTCCGCTGCAGATGTTTGAAAATTGACGCAAGCAATTATTTTATAATTACACTTTGCCCCGGAAACGCCAAAGCGGCGGCATCTACCGCCAGAGCGGTTTCCGCGTCAGACAACCCCTCTTTGTCAATACAGGGGATCATTTCAAGTCCTCTAAGTTTTTTTTCGGCTAGCCCAAAAAGATAAACGACCTCTTCCTCCACATCTCCCGTTAAGCCCGCCCCCACCGTTTCCGCGAATTCCAGTTCGGCGCCAGCCTCCTGCTTTTTATAAACCGTAACTATTTTAACATTGCTAAGAGAGTCCCGTCCGCGAAGCACTTCCGCCGTCCCTGCGAACTCGCCGTCATTCGACACGATATCCAACAACTGCATTTCAAGATATAACGGCTGTCCATCGGCGCAATCGTTCACCAGATCCACCAACGCCGCATATCTGCCTCTCCCGGTTACCGAATCTGACAAAACTGACACATCATACGGTCTCATAACCGGAAAAGTGGTATTAGACAGTATAATCTCATCAAAGCCCGCCTCTCTTATCTCTTTTATTATCTCCGTTAAATACTCGGATGTCGCGGGTTTAGTTGGATCCGCCCACAATTTTCCCCCGTTTTCAAGGCGATCGTCCAGCCACTTAAAGCTTTTATCCGCAAACCAATAGCTCATATCATCAAAAAGTTTTGGCGCGCTTTTATCTGATAAAGTGCTTAGCCTCACTATAGGTTGTATCTCATTTTCCATAAAAGTCAACATAATTTCCTGAAGGTCAAGATCGCCTTTAATCAGATCATTTTCTTCAAATCTGGGCGACTTGCTTTTATACCAAATATTCCCCACCGAATCTTTCAAATCTATAACCAACCGGGTATACCCCTCGGCCTTTGCGGAAATTAAATTTCCTGCCAACGCGGCCTTATTCTGAAGCGCCGAGGTCGGAGCATAAAAGGCCAGACCTTCTGTATCATAACCGGGTTCTTCCGGAACAGTCTCAATTGTCTCCGTGCTTTCTTCGGTCTGCTTATCCTGCTCCTCCGTCTCCCATATCACAGTGCCATCGTCTATCCGATCTAATGAAAAATAATCAAGTATAGGCTTTCCCGCCGCAAAGCCCAACATGCATAGCCCTCCGGCAAGCACAATTACCCCCGCAATTTCAAGCGCTTTTCTTAAAATGCTTTTTTTCTTAAGATAAAGCGATTTTGACCGCTTTATTTTAATCCCTTTTTTATTCATAATTGTTCTCTCTTTATTATATTGTCACCGCGCTCCGGGCTAGCTTGGCCGCCGTCAGCGCTAGATCCTTATAAAGTCGTTGAATATCCGATAAACGCGTAAAGCGACAGTGAAATTATTCCTATATAAACCAGCATTATTGGTATACCCCTAAATGCCTCCGGAACCAGCTCCGAATTTAGCCTGCCATGCGCTATATATAAAAGATAGCAAGCCAATAAAAAACCTATTCCCGTGCCCAAACCAAACCCTAAATAAGTCGTAAGGCTTGTCTCAAAATTGCTCTCAAGAAACAGCGCCCCAATAACTGACACATTGAAAACCGACAAATGCACATAGCCTTTGATTTTCTTAAAAAGCCTTGGCAAAACGGCCCAAATCAGTATAAGGCTTATCACATATACAACGCTTATTATAAGTATATAAAAAAACGGCATTAGTATACGGTAATATTCAATATGTCCAAAATATTTATTAACAAAATAATTTAGCGCAGATGAAACTGCCAAAACATAAGCGATAATAATCGAAAAACTTACAACGCTTTCTTTTTTTCGAGCCGCGTATAAAATTATATTCACGCCCAGCGCGCGCTCAAAAATCGAGTTTTGGAGAAATACCGCGATAAAAGACACTGCTAGCATCTCAGCAAAAACAGCAATCATTTTATATTTTTCTCCTGTTCCTTATATTATTAAAAATGCACCGTGCCGCCGCCGCCAACACGCCAACCATAATAAGTCCGCCAAAAGTAGTTTCCAACGCCGGGACGCTAAACCCGGTGTTCAACCTAAGCCAACCTATCCGTCCGTTTACAATAATATCGCGAAAAGTGCCCACCCCCAAACAAACGATGTCAAACCCCAAAACATATCCGATAAGTTCGGGCATCATATCCTTAACCGGCATAAGATAAAACCTTGTTTCGCTCTTATTTAAAATAACCGGGTTAACCACCAGTATCGGAAGATAAATTCCTACGCTTGCGGCCATCGACGGCCCGGCAAGCTTGTCAATTGCCAATACCGCAGGAATATAAAACAATGCCGCTATTAAGGCATATAATATAATCCGTAGGGTATATACTATTTTTCTCGAAATCAAACGGCAAACAAACACCGTAAAGAATGTAACGATAGAAAACACAAGCGTAATCGCCAACGCATTTTCAAAATTAACCGCACCGGCGGCCACCGGACTAATCAGCAATCCGCTCATTAAAACAACGTTTTGTCTCCACAAACCGTCTGATATCCGCCCCTTTAAAACTTGATTATTTATATCGGACATAAACCCTCCGTAAAACAATAGGCAACATATACTTGGCTGTTTGACAGTTGTCGGCAAAATACCATTTGCGCTTATAAGTTATCGTCATTTTCACCCGTAATTTCTGCGACCTCCTCAAAATCTACTACTTCCACCAATACCTGACTATGTGTGTCATGCAATTCCTTCTCCTGCGCCGTTCTTTCCGGCTTCACTTCCGTTTGCGTATCGCCAGCCGTTTCTTCAGCTTTAAAAGGTTCCGCAATTTTCCTTATTACCGAAATCACCGCCTCGACGATAAGCTTGGCCATCTTTTTAAACTCTAGCTTAAGCTCAATTTCACCTTCCGGCAAAGAAGCGCCGCCTAAAATTGAAATGTCTTCTGCTTTATTTGTCAAATCTCCGATTTTTTCCCTTGCTTTTTTCAAAAGATTTGGCTTTTTGCGATTTATTTTTGTTACCTTTCCGTCTATGGGCGGCATATCATAGTTTGTAGAAAGCACTTCAATCTCACGCGTATGCTCAAGCTCTTTTCCGTCTAAAGTTTTTGCCGTCTCACTAAAGTTCTCATAAGTGGAAATACTCCTTCTTAAAAAAGCAATTATCCTAAATACCATCTCAATGCTTTTTTCGGCTACCGCATCAATTTTAAAAGATATGGCATTCGATGCAAGCAAAGCAAAAACAAAAGACCCTTCCACCTTTCCGTAACGGCGAAAAATAACAGTCATTATCCCTAATACCACCCCATAAAAAACTTTTCCCAACTGAGTTTTCGGAACAGTTTGAGGGTCGTTAGCAAGAAAAATCAATCCAAACAGCATATACCCACCAACAATTTCATATGCAAGAGTACTCCCGAAATTGTCATAAATCGGAAATATAGTGGCAATAATAAGAATTACAGCTAATCCTGTGGAAGTCATAATTGCTGAAATAGCGCGCCGCGCGGAAAGGCAAACTGCCGAAACGGCAATTACCGCAATATGAGTTGTTCCCATCGGCCCAGCAAAATTCCCTAGCATAATATCCGATAATGAAAGCTCCTGTACCCTTCCCAACTTTATTAAAATGCTTTCCAGTCCGGTGGTTAAAGGAACCGAAACCTCTCCAAAAGCTTGAAGCCACTCGCCCACCGCCGGATAATAAAGCATCTTTTCAGGGTAACAGATAATTAAAAAAGCTAGCGTTACCGCCGTCGGATTAAAAATGTAATTGTCCTTTCCCCCAAAAATATGCTTTATCCCTATCGCCAGTCCCGCGCCCGCGGCAATCATGCCATAGGGTATATTGGCAGGCGTCATAAGCGCTATGCACATTCCAGCCGCAATATTTGAAAAATCACGGAAAGTATATTCTTTTTTGCTCATCTTGCAGCATATAAAATCTACTAAAATACTGACAATAACAGACGTAAGCACTAAGTATAACGCCCTTGGCCCGTTGCGCCAAAAAGCCATACCCGTAAGTGCCGCGAAACACATTATCTGATCAGCGTAAATATGCCGCGCTTTACGGGCGGAAATCAGCCCGGCCATCCCTTTAAGTTGTTGGTCGTCAAAACTATCGATTTTTTCTTCAAGTTGGCTGCTCATTTATATAATCCTAACTTTGTTATTATAGAGGTGAAAATATGCAGATTGATATTCTCTCACAAAACACGTTAAAGCTCACTCTAACCAAACTGGATATGTTCGATTTAGACATAAAATATGAGAGTCTATCGGGAAAAAATCCCGAAACCAAGCGCCTGTTATCGCATGTGCTAAAAAGCATTCAATTTGATAAGCGCGTTGGATTTGATTTTTCCGGCGAACGCCTTTTTGTCGAGGCTTTTCCCCGTCCCGACGGAGGCTGCATGCTTTACATTTCCAGTTTAGAAAACGAAAGCTTTGCCCGAAGACAAAAAAAATACAACACAGAAAGAGATTTAAAAAATGGTCAGAATATTAGTCGGTTAAGTTCTCACGAAAAAGAAAAAGATCCGTCTCATTTTCAAATCTGCGAAATAAATGATATCAATAACTTAGGGCTAGTCTCAAAAAAACTGTGTTGGTTCAAAAAGAACAAAGGACTGAATTTTAAATCCGTACTGTATAATCGCAAGGAAATATACCGCTTGACAATAAGCTGCGAAAACCCAAAGCTTGCCGCATTGATTCTCCGAGAATACGGCGAAATAATTTCAGGAGAGTATGAGCTAATGAACACCGCAGAACAGTTCATCATGGTCATCTCAGAGCAGGCGGCGGAAATACTTGCCGAATGCCTATAACTGCGTTCATGTCCTTTGCCTCTCAAGCGGCGGGTTCCATTTTACCATAATCGTTTAACTTTAAATTTACTATTATTCCCGAGCTAAACAGCAGTCAAATTTTTATGAATGATATTTTTCGTCAGACAAGGCAATTTCGACGATAATATCCGTTGATATTTGAGGAGAAATTAACGCGGCATGACGTAAAATAGACAAGCAAAAATATCTCTATTTAGTGCAGAAGTAATAAATTTAAGGCAATACCGCACAGCATTGGCGCGCAAAGCATGCAGCCGGATTTTTCTTAAAACTGTTCGGCTTACGTCATTGCCAACTCTCGGCTATTTCTGCGGCAACAGCGAACTTACAGCGCTTTTCATATTCTCGTTTTTAAAAAGGTAGCTTCCGGCAACCAAAACATTTGCGCCGGCATCGCGAGAAATTTTTGCCGTATGCCCGTTTATTCCCCCATCGACTTCAATGTCAATATCGACTCCGAGACGGTTTGCTTCAGCGCGTATCGTTCTCACTTTTTCCAGCATTTCCAGCATAAAGCCCTGCCCTCCATACCCCGGCTCAACCGTCATAACAAGTATCATGTCCGCTTCTTTAAGATAAGGAAAAACACTTTCGGCTGAAGTGCCGGGCTTTATACTCAAACCGGACTTTACGCCAAATTCTCTTATCAGCCGCAGAGTCTTAAAAGTGTCACAGTTACTTTCCTTGTGTATTGTTATGATATCTGAGCCGCCCTCTACAAAAAGAGGGATAAGTCCGGTCGGATCATATACCATAAGGTGCGTGTCAAAAACCAAATTTGTATGCTTACGCAGCGAATTCTGCATATAATCTCCGAAAGTAATGCTGCGAACAAAAACGCCGTCCATAACGTCCAGATGCAGCATATGCGCCCCCGCCTGCTCAACGCGGCGCACTTCTTTTCCAAGTTCAGACATGTCCGAATTCAGAACAGAAGCCGATATTTTATATTTCATAAGACCTTTTCCATATCACGAATAAAATTTGGTGTTTTCAAACATCTGCGGCGCAGCCGCTTCCAATATTTTAACAAGCGTCAGCATGAAACCCGCCGCCTAAGAGGCGAGGGACATAAACGCGGTTATATATTTTTATTTTAACATTTTATGCAAGTAATAGTCAAGCTATTTACATTATAATTTATGCAATTTCTTTAAAAATCTTGAAAAAGTTCTGTTTTTATTATATACTTATTAAGATAAAGATAGGAGTATATAATAAATGTCTATATTTGATTTGTTTAAAACGCTTGACCATGCAAAAAAAGACGCCATAGCATTCCCCCCCGAATTTATAATATGCGGTTTGGGGAATCCCGGCTCTAATTATGAAAATACCCGGCATAATGCCGGGTTTATGGCGGTCGATACCCTTGCCGAAAGGCATAATACTAAGATAAAACGCCTTAAATTCAAATCTCTAACCGAAACAGCCGTTATACTCGGCGTAAAATGTTTTATCATGAAACCATCAACCTTTATGAACAAAAGTGGTGAGGCTTTGACCGAAGCCATGCGGTTTTATAAAATTCCCCCCCAAAAAACGCTTATCATCTTTGACGACATAAGCGGAGAAATTGGCAACATACGAATCCGCCGCTCGGGCAGCGACGGAGGGCACAACGGTATG
>JAISVH010000127.1 GCA_031271685.1 Eubacterium sp.
CGACATAGCCGACCGTTTTATCAGTTCCGAACTTGACTTGCTACGGTATGAGGCTGGGGAAACCGCCGAAAGTCTCGCGGACAATGAACCGGAGGACTGGGAGGAGACTCTAATCGGACAGCTTGGGCGATACCCAAAGTTTATCGGTATGTCGGCTATGAACAAGGCAGGTGAAACCATTGCAAGCGCGGGGGGAAAAACCATGTCTTTCGACACCTTCGGCAATGACGCGGTTAAAAGAGCTTTTTTAGGCGAAAAGGCATTTACTTCTACCATCCCGACCACAGACGGGATGGTGTTTTACCTCGTGGTTCCCGTCCCCGGAACAGAGGAATACATTCTGGCTCTCACGCTTGACGGTATGTATTTTTCCGATTTAGCGTCGGGATACAAGGTGTGGGAAACCGGGCATATCTTTATAGATGATAGCGAGGGATACATCATAGCTAATATACGTCCTGAATGGGTGCAAAACCGTCAAAATTTTATTCTGGCGTCGCAGCGAGACCCTCAATATGAGGAAGTGGCATCTATGCTCATTAAGCTGACCTCCGGCGAACGGGGGATAGGCTACTATTCGATGAATGAAATCCCCAGAATTTGCGCCTACAGGCCGATTACAAGCTCCGCGGAGGGCTGGTGTCTAGGAATTGTCGCCCCGCTCTCTGAAAGCCCCGTGAGCAATGTTGATAGAGGAATTCTCATAATTTCAGGCATCAGCTTTTTGCTTAATATCGCGGCGGCGGTGGTAGCCTCGAATTTTATAAGGAAACCATATGAGAAAGTGGCGACGCTTAAGGATGAGGCGGAATTCGGGCTGCGTGAGCAAAAAAAAATGATAGTTGAAATCAAGCATAGAGACAAACTGATGCAAATCGTGAACAATGTCATAGACCTTCTGCTCCAGTCAGAACCGCATGAGTTTTCCGAAACTATGCGTGAGTGCATGGGCATGATGGCGCAGGCTATAGGCGCGGACCGCATTTACATAAATAAAAATTATATGTCGGACGGAAAGAGGTACAACACAAAGCTGTACGAATGGGACGTTAGCGGCCGATCGTCCAAAAACCTCGGCATGGTGAAACCGTTCCTTTGCGGTGAGCAGGAAGCCTTAATAAAAGATAAACTGGGGCGCGGCGAGAGCATACATAGCCTCGTTTGCGATTTGCCGTCCCTCTGTCGGGAGTGCCTTGACATACAGAGAGCGATGTCGGTCATGATCATTCCTGTGTTCTTTCGCAATAATTTTTGGGGCTTTGTCGGATTTGACAACTGTCAGAGCGAAAGACTGTTTACTGAAAACGAGGAATCCATCATGCGTTCCGGCTGTTTGCTCGTGGTGAGCGCGCTTTTGCGGAACGAATATATGCTTGACCTCCGCGATACGTCCGAAAAGCTAGAAATCGCTCTGGCTGACGCCGAGGCGGCCAACAACGCCAAAAGCAATTTCCTTGCTCACATGAGCCACGAAATAAGGACGCCGCTGAACGCAGTAATCGGACTTAGCCAACTTATGATTGATGAGGGCGATCTGTGTGAGGAAACAGAATCAAATCTGGAAAAGATATACGGAGCCGGTTCAACAATACTCAGTATTGTAAATGATCTTTTGGACATATCTAAAATCGAATCCGGCAAATTCGAACTCTATCCCACGGAATATGACACGCCAAGCCTGATAAATGACGTTATAACGCAAAATACCGTGAGGATAGGCGAAAAACCCATCAAGTTCCGGCTTCACGTTGACGAGAATCTGCCGGGAGCTATGTACGGCGACGATCTGCGCGTAAAGCAGATTTTCAATAATCTGCTGTCAAACGCTTTTAAGTACACTAATGCCGGCACGGTGAACTGGCGCGTTATGTTTGAGCGTGATACCGACTGTCTCTGGCTCGTTTCGCGCGTAGAAGACACCGGTATCGGGATGAAACCGGACAGTCTCAATAAGCTGTTCTCGGAGTATAATCAAGTGGACACCGCAACTAACCGCAAGGTCGAGGGAACAGGTCTTGGACTTGCCATTTCCAAACGCATGGCGGAAATGATGGGCGGGACAATTACCGTTGAGAGCGAATACGGAAAGGGTTCGGCGTTCACCGTTCGCTTGCGGCAAGGATTTGTGTCGGATACGCCCATAGGGAAAGACGTGGCGTGGAACCTGATGAACTTGCGATATAACTTTGCAAAGCGCAATAACGGCGCGAAGCTAAACCGCAATGACTTGTCATACGCTCATGTGCTGGTGGTCGATGATGTGCCTACAAATCTCGACGTCATAAAAGGCATATTGAAACCGTATGGCGTAAAAGTTGACTGTGCTACAAGCGGGCGCCAGGCCATCATGATGATACGTTCGCAAAATCCGCATTACAACGCCATATTCATGGACCATATGATGCCAGAGATGGACGGCGTTGAAGCCGCGCGAAATATACGGGAAAAAATAGGAACAGAATATGCTCGCAATATTCCGATAATAGCGCTAACGGCCAACGCCATCGCCGGCAATGAGAGGATGTTTCTGGAAAACGGCTTTCAGGACTTTATATCAAAACCGATTGATATGGCAAAGCTAGACTCCGTACTTCGCCGTTGGATCAGGGATAAAAACCTTGAAAAAGACCTTATAAAATCCGACGAAGGTAAAGCGCAAGTTAATAATAAGGTTCCCGTTGCGGGAACGACAGCTTCAGTGCTTGAAAATATAGCCATCGAAGGAATTGACGCGAGTAAGGCATTGGAACGCTTCGGCGGAGATAAAGAAGTTCTGGTCGATGTTCTTTTGTCCTACGCTAAAAACACCCGGCCTTTGATTGATAGCTTAAAAAAGTACTTGGAATCTGAAAATCTTGAGGATTTCGCCATAACCATACACGGAATTAAAGGCTCAAGCTACGGTATTTGCGCCGAAGACGCCGGGAAAGCAGCAGAAGCGCTTGAATCCGCTTCAAAAGCCGGCGATCTTGCCGCGGTACAGGGCGGCTATCCCGCATTTGAGAAGATGCTAGAATCACTCCTTAACGATTTAGACCGGACACTCGGTAATCTCTAAATGCGTCCTTGGATAAGCTAACCATTTAAGATCTCGCTTTACGCCGGTGAAATTGGTATATCTTTTCGTGTGATTTCAGCATTTATGCGACTACTCTGATGAATCAACCAAAGCAGACAAATAAAGTTATAAAACTGTTATGTATTCTCGAAGTTGATAATCGCTGAATATTTTTCATTTGCCATTATTTTCTCCCGATTAATTTGCTAAATATTTTTTTGCTGTTTTATTAGCCCTTTAACTTAGAAAATATTAAGAATGATAACGCGAAAGCTGCATTTATAGCAGTTTGACTTTTTATTGACTATAAGTCAAATTGTTATAACACCGCGCAAAGCGCGGTGCGCCGCCATCGACGGCGAGAGCTTTTGTGGGATTAATTTCCATAAAAACTCAATTTGCTATAATATGCACAAGCGGATTTCCTGCAAAATATCATGCGGTTTTGCACAAGTTATTTTTATTTGTTTTCAAGTTAATTTACTGTACGCTTGTTAAAATACCGGAAGCGGTTTCGCCGCAGATGTTTTAAGCAGAAAAAGAGCTTATAAGACTGTTGAAAAAAATAACGAAATATGATATACTTTACATTAATATACTATAAACGCGTTTATGTTCCCGCCTCTTAGGCGGCGGGTCCCATGCTGACGCTTGTTAAAACAACAGAAGCGGATCCGCCGCATATGTTTGAATAAAGCGCAAAAAAATTATCAAATCGGAGATATCGCAAAATGAACCGATCAATTACGGAAAGTGTCTTGAAAACCGGTTTGCCTTTTTGGGAGCACCTCACAAAAATTGAAAAGTATGATCTTATAAATAATTCCATAATGCAAGAATATAAATCCGGTGCGCTTATACATCGCTGCACGGATGTAAACAGTCCGGGCATACAGATTATTAGGCACGGAAAAGCAAGAGTTTTTATCAGCTCACCTGACGGCAAACAGCTTACCTTGCAGCGTATTGGTGATTATCAGTTATTCGTTATAGGCATTAGCTGTCTTCTTAACGAAACGATTTTTGACGTTAGTCTTGAAACAGAAACACAATGCGAGGTCCTGCTGATTCCTCGCGTTTTATGCAAAAAGCTTTTTGACTCTAATGTTATGGCCAAAAGCATCGCAATTGATATATTGGTATCCAGTTTCGCAAAAACAATGCGTATCTTGGAGGCGATCGCTTTTACCAGCACAAGAAGCCGAGTTGCGAACGCTCTTATCGAACAAAGTTTTTTATCCGGATCATCTGTAATAAATGTCACGCACGCGAGTATCGCAGCAGACCTCGGGACTACGCGAGAGGTAGTGACCAGAATATTAAACCAGTTTAAAGACGACGGTTTGGTTACGCTTCAAAAACAAAAAATTCAAATCGATAAAAAACAGGAACTCATTAATATACAGGGGGATTATTTAGGACATATCAATAATTTGCTTTATCCCAAACCATTGAAATAGTATTGATGAAAGTATGGCATAGTTAAAATTATAACAAATTAATTGTAACAATGATACATATATAAACTAATCATTATGATATAATAAATCTAAAGTTACGTTATAGTTGTGGGTAATTAGGGCGGCTAATTATATTCGAATACGGAGCGCGGGAGCGCACGTAAATATATTTTTTATTATAAGGAGAAAAGGCATGAAAAGTTTCACAACGTTCGATCTGCAATATGCTCACAGGTTCTATGGCTTTAAAGGTGAAGCCCAATATCTGCACGGACACACAGGGGTGCTGACTATTGAAGTTGAGGATACTATTAACGCGGGCGTGAATATGATATTTCCATGCAACGAAATTAAAAAAACTGCTTGGGAAGTTTTGCAGAATTTCGACCATGCGCTGATTTTAAGGGAAGATGACCCATTGCTTCTCGCAGTTTTAGGTGTTTATGAAACGCAAGGCATTAAGGATGGAGCGCCGACAAATAAACAAAAAGGGTTCGCTTTTAAGACAGAGCTGGCTGTAGCTTATCCGGAATGCCGGCTAGTTGTTACTAAAGAGACTATGACAGTTGAAGGTATGATAAAAATCGTTTATGATTTATTAAAAGATAAGCTGAATATCGCTAAAATCACTTTTACAAGCGGTGTGAACGGCGCTGTGCAGGAATATGGACAAGCATCGCAAAAAGAAAAAGATCGTTGCCCTCTGTGCGGAATTTTGTTAAATGAAAACGGCGTGTGCACTAAATGTGGATACAAGCGTATTAATAAGTAAAATTTTATTGGAGGAAAAATAACATGCTTAAGTATGTAGATCATAAAAAAATGGGACGCAGCCGGCTAGGTTGGCTAGACAGCCATTTTCACTTTTCATTCGCAGAGTATTATAACCCGCAAAATATCCGCTTCGGTGCCCTGCGCGTTTTTAATGACGATATAATACAGGCACAGACAGGGTTTGGCACACATCCGCATCAGGATATGGAGATAATCACATACGTGGTGCAAGGCGAAGTTTCTCATGAGGACAGCATGGGTAATGTCCATGCCTTGACCCGAGGGCAGTCTCAGTATATGTCGGCGGGCACCGGCGTCTTTCACAGTGAACACAATCGACAAGAAAAAGGCGATTTACGTTTGATGCAAATTTGGATTTTACCCGACAAACGCGGGTACAAACCCAATTACGGCGACTATCGCTTTAAGTTGGAGGATCGGTTCGACGACTGGTTGCCCATAGCTACAGGGTATGAAAACAAGGAAAACAACGCCCCGATTAAAGTGCATCAAGATATCAATGTCTATGCAACCATCCTCGGTGAGAACAAGAATATAAGCTTCAGCGTCAACGATGACAGGCAGGCGTATCTTGTATGCCTTGAGGGCGAAGCCGATATAGGAACGATCCACTTAAACGAACGTGACGCTCTCGAAATAGTTAAAGAAGACGTTAATATTTCCACTAGTGATGGCTGCCATCTTATAATCATTGAAATGGCCTATGACGACGATTGCTATAAGAAATACAATTTAGAAACCCGTCTTAATAATACGCCTATGTGGTAAGCGAGTCTAAACACTGCACTTTCAGCGACGAGAGTTTTTATGGGATTTATTCCTATAAAAAACGCAATTTGCTATAAAAAATACAATACAGCTCTGGCGTGCAAAGCACGCCAGAGCTGTGCGGTATT
>JAISVH010000141.1 GCA_031271685.1 Eubacterium sp.
GGTGAGGACGGCAGTGATCTGAAAACCCAAACCGTTGAGCACGGCAAAGCCGCAAGCGCGCCTAACGCGCCTGGCATCGATGGCAAAACCTTTAAAGAATGGGATAAAGATTACAGCAGCGTTACCGACGATTTGACCGTGACAGCCGTATATAAAGATAAGGTCTATACCGTAACCTTTGTGGGCAAATATGGATATACAGAAAAACAAGAGGTCGAATATGGCAAAACGGCTGATGAACCGAATGTCAATGAATATCCATGGAATCTTGAAAGCGACTTTACGTTTATAGGTTGGGATAAAGACTTCAGTAATGTTACCAGTGATTTGTTCGTAATGGCTAAATACAAGGATAACGCTCTGCAGGCTATACTTGATGCTATCAAAGAATTAATGGCTCAGCAAGAAGCTGCTATGGAGGAAGCTGACCATGCGTTAAATGATATAGAGAGCGTGATCGATAAGATTAATGACTCATTTGACAAAATCATTGAAGATTTAGAGGAGATCGAGCAGGGCATTAACGACATAAAGCAAATGTTTGAAGAAAACATATCGCACAGCCAATTTGAAGGAAACATAAAAACAGCCGGCGGTGTTATCAATGCAAATTATATTGATGGAGAAGTTGTAACGTTTAATTTTGTTGAGACGCAGGAAAAAGAAGAAATCGACGATAGCGTTTATAACACTCAAACTGCGGTTTGGGCAGACATTTCACTAACGGTCAACGAGGTGGAATATGAAGGCCAACTTAAAACTCCGATGGTAATCACCACGCCGACTCCTACGGGGATTAAAGATGATTTCCTTGTTCTTCACTATGGAGACGACGGTGAAGTAATAGAAACCATCACGCCAACAGATAACGGCGACGGGACCTTCTCATTCATAGTGCACAGCTTCAGCACATATGCGTTTGTCAATTTAATTTTATTAGGCGACTGCGACAGCAATAGCGAAGTTAATGCTACAGACTTAACTTATATGAAACAGTTTTTGCTTGGCAAGGAGACCCGTACTCCTGCTATGGACTGCAACGGGGACGGAAAAGTTGACGTGGCGGATTTAACATATTTGAAACGTTATCTTGTCAAGAAATAAATACTTATCTCTAATGGAGAATAGGTATAAGGCTTTATAGTAAATTAACTTGAAAACAAGCAAACTCGTTAATTAACTATATCTTTAGAAACACATTGAAGCGCCCGTTTAATCGGGCGCTTCAGATCCTGATTAGACAGAAAAATAAGCACGTTATATTAATCCGACAAAATGTTTACATTTTGTCGGATTAATATATGTTTTGTTTTCTGCTGTTACACAGAGTGGTTTTAATTTTTATTGTTTATTAGTAAAACTGCTATAATATCACGCAAAACACGGTGCGGAGCCATCGGAGGCAAGCGTTTTTGTGGGATTTATTCCCAAAAAACGCAATTTGCTATAGTTAATTAGCTTCATAAAACAACCTCAAAAATGACATAAAGGCTTAAGTACAAGCAGTTTCGCGGAAAATTTTTGATTCTGTTTTCAAGATTTTGGTTGTTTTATTAAAGCGAAAGTGTTGACATAGCGGCTGTATATGTAATATAATATTATTAATAATGAATTGATATTGCAAAAATAGGAGAAGAAGACTATGAAATTTTTGTCTCGACAGATAAAATCAAATCAAACGTTGTTTGCTCAGATTGTGTTTACTGCGTTGGCGTTTGCTGTAATGGCTATATTAAGCTATATATTTATGAGCGATGCTGTGCGTGGTGGGGTAGTGCGTCACGCAAACAGTGTTCTTGACTCCACAGAAAGTCAGATTGCGGTTGCCAGACAGGAGTTTGAGTCTACGATCGAAGGATTTTCCGAAGAAACGCGCAGCATGATTATGAGGGGAGACACCATCGATTCGCTGAAAGAATATATTGAAGAAATATCACGTTTCACTTTATTGGACAGCCAGAAAAGATCCAGTATACATAATTTTTTTGGATATTTTGAATTTTTGCCAAGCGGTCCGTTTTTTATAACTAGCAGTTATTGGGATTTGCCGGCGGGCTATAAACCGGAAGAGCAAAGCTGGTATCAGCTTGCGGTTGAGAAAGACGGCGGAGTTATTGAGACTGCGCCATACATAAGCGATACTGGTGAAACAATATATGCATACGCTAAAAGCATATTGGACAAGCAAGGCAATAGGCTTGGTGTAGTTTGTATGAATGTTAGAATTGACATGATGGGGCAGGGCGTTGTTGATACAGCTCTAAATCAGGGGGGTTATGGGATTTTGCTCAATCAGGATGGATTGACTCTGTTTCACCCTAATGTGAATTTTAGAGGAAAAAGTATGTATGACCCTGATATTCCTATCTCTAAATTTGCCGAAGAGATTGACAATGTCGGGAATGTTTTTGAAAAGCCGGTTATGTCTTATATGGGCGAGGAGGCGGTCGCTTTTTTCCGCACACTAAGTAACGGTTGGCATCTTGGGCTTGTAACGCCGGAAGAACAATATTATAAAAGTGTTTCAAGCATTGGATTAATTCTCGGGCTACTTGCGGCAGCGCTCGCATCTGTATTAATAGGTATACTGATACGTTTGGATTCCGCAAGAACAAAATCAGATGAAGAAAGCAGACAAAAAAGCGTATTCCTCGCTAATATGAGCCATGAAATACGCACGCCGATTAATGCGATTGTGGGAATGACCGCTATCGGCAAGACTACAAGTATGGTCGAACGCAAAGACTATTGTTTTTCTAAAATTGACGATGCTTCACGACATCTTTTGGGAGTCATAAATGATATTTTAGATATATCTAAAATTGAGGCAAATAAAATTGAGATTTCACCAACAGAGTTCAATTTTGAAAAAATGCTTCAACAAGTTGTAAATGTAGTTAACTTTCGAGTTGATGAAAAACAACAGAAGCTGTCGATCTATATTGATAAGGCAATACCGAAAGCCCTTAATGCAGACGATCAAAGGCTTGCGCAGGTAATAACCAATCTTTTGAGCAATGCTATAAAATTCACGCCTGATAAAGGGTCTATCAATTTAAAAACACAGCTTTTGAACGAAGAAAATGGTGTGTGCATTATTCAGGTAGAAGTTTCGGACAATGGTATAGGGATCAGCGCTGAGCAGCAGACAAAGCTATTCAGCTCATTTCAACAGGCCGAATCCTCAATAACTCGTAAATACGGGGGGACAGGTCTTGGCCTTGCTATTTCAAAGAATATCGTTGAGCTGATGGGTGGGAAAATATGGGTTGAATCTGAATTGGGCAAGGGTTCTTCATTTTTCTTTACCGCGAAAGTAAAACGCGGAGACGATACAAAGTATGGGCTTGTGTATCAAAACATAAATTGGGAAAATATTCGTATTCTTACAATAGATGACGACCGGGACATTCTAGAATACTTCCACAAAATAGTAAAAAGTTTTGGAGCTAACTGCGAAGTCGCGGCAAACGCAGAAGAAGCATTGAGGTTAGTTAATAAAAACGGCACTTATAATATTTATTTTGTGGATTTAAAAATGCCGGGTGTTGACGGGATCGCGCTTACTAGAGAAATTAGGTCAAAGGAGAAAAATTCTGAAAACTCTATTGTTATTATGATTTCCTCCGCTGACCTTAGTGCGGTTGAAGATGAGGCTAGAAAGGCCGGAGTAGACAAATTCCTACTAAAGCCCATTTTTCCTTCGGCTATTGCCGATATAGTCAACGAGTGCATTGGAATTGTCAACGAAAAAGAAAACGAACAACCGTTGAATTTAAACGGAATATTTTCAGGATGTCATATATTGTTTGCCGAAGATGTGGAAATTAATTATGAAATTGTTATGACTCTTCTCGAGCCCACGCTTGTTAACATAGATTGCGCCGTAAATGGTGTGGAAGCGGTAAAAATGTTCAGCAGCGAACCGGAAAAATACGATTTGATTTTTATGGACGTTCAGATGCCGGAAATGGATGGCTATGAGGCTACACGGCAGATAAGGTCGCTTGATATTCCAAAAGCAAAAGACATTCCCATTGTAGCAATGACCGCTAACGTGTTTAAGGAGGATATAAAAAAATGCCTTGAGTCTGGAATGAACGGCCATCTTGGAAAGCCCTTGAATATAGGTGACGTGATAAATGTAATGATTAAATATTTAGGAAAAAAACCGTCTTTGTGAAAATATTAGAGTATGCAAGATCATACTTTAATATTTATCAAAAATAACTTAAAGAAAGATTATGTAAATGCAGGTTATCCCGATCCGCCAGCTAACCCGTTCAACCGGAGCGCTCGGCGAAATTCCAACTCAGCGTCAAATTATAATTAAAACTATCTCTATTGCTTGGCCTTCAATGCTTGAGTCTTTCTTAATAAGTCTGACCGGGTTTGCAGACACTTTAATGGTTAGCGCTATCGGCTCATCTGCTATCGCTGCGGTGGGTCTTACCACGCAGCCAAAATTTTTAGGTTTGGCTGTGTTCATGTCGCTCAGTACAGCTGTTTCCGCGCTTACAGCGCGTCGTCTCGGCGAGGGAAATCAAAAAAGCGCCAACGGCATTCTTTCGCAGGCGTTGGCGATAGGCGTTTTAATAACGATAGTCGTCAGCGCGGCTTGCGTTTTCTTCGCCGATGAAATAATAGGGCTTATGGGTTCAGAGCCTGATACTCATAACGATGCGGTGCTGTATTTTCAGGTTATTATGGGCTGCATTTTGTTTAATACCGTTTCTTTAATAATTAATGCGTCTCAGCGCGGCGCGGGAAAGACAAGAGTCGCGATGTTATCTAATCTGACGGCCAACGCCGTTAATGTAGTTTTTAATTATCTGCTTATTGGCGGAAATTTTGGATTTCCAAAATTAGGCGTGCTAGGCGCGGCGGTTGCTACGGTCATAGGCACGGCAGTCGGCTGCGGAGTCAGCATATTGTCGTTATTCCGCCGTAAAAGCTTTGTATCTTATAGGTTACTTAAATTTAAGTTTGACAGACAGTCTTTGTGGGCGCTCGCCGGCGTGGGTAGCGGAACATTGATAGAGCAGATTTGTCTGCGTGTCGGCTTTGTTTTGTTCACTTTGTCAGTAACCAAGCTTGGAACCACGGCGTTAGCAGCACATCAGATAGGCATGAATTTAATGGGAATATCTTTTTCCTTCGGAGATGGTCTGATGGTGGCGGCTGTTGCTTTGGCCGGACGGAGTTTAGGTGAACGGCGTGAGGATTTGGCGAAAATCTATGGAAGCTGCTGCCAACGCATAGGTATACTGTGTTCAGCCGTGCTTTCTTTTATATTTATAACTTTCGGGAGGAATATTTTTAATTTTTTTTCTGACGATCCCGCTATATTGGAATATGGTATTATGATAACGCGAATAATGACCGTTATCACCTTTCTGCAAATCGGTCAAGTAGTTTTTATCGGATGCTTGCGAGGCGCCGGTGATGTTCGTTTTACTGCTGTTGCTTCGTTTATATGCGTGACTTTTATCCGTCCATTTATGGGTTGGCTGCTTTGCTATCCTTTCGGAATGGGTCTAATGGGCGCTTGGTTGGGTACCGCTTCAGATCAGTTTGTCAGGTTTGTGTTGTCATATCTGCGCTTCCGAAGCGGTAAATGGACGAAAATCAAATTATAGATAAACTATTCATAACGGACAAGCTTTATATATAGCTTTAATAACAACTTGACAATTTAATAAAAATATTGTATAATATACTAAACCGAACGAAACGCTTGCGTTTCGGCGGTTTAATATTTCGCATCTGTGTCAGTTGTTTGCCGCAGGTAGGCGAGAAACAGGCGACTTTTAGCAACTAAACTAACCGAGCGGCTTTGCAGCGAGGAGAATTAGCTTGGTTGCGGATTAATAATAAATTAACTTGAAAATAGGTAAAAATAATTTTTGAAAAACAGGCTGATATTTTAGGGGTAACTATAGCTTGTGCGCTTTGTTTTTGTTATTTTCTAAGTTAATTGGTTACAATTTATATTCATATAGGAAGCGTATCGAAGTGGTCATAACGAGCCTGACTCGAAATCAGGTAGCCTTCACCGGCTCGTGGGTTCGAATCCCACCGCTTCCGCCAAACTTGTGTCGCATTTGTATATCAAATTAACTTATATAGTCAGTCAATTTAAAAACCCTAAAGGGTTTTTAAACAGAGGAAAAGCCCGTTGGCAACCTTAAGGTGCGTGACTGACTATGTGGCAAGGTAAGACTGCCTTCGGCGGCACGCGGCGCTCGCCGCATCTTAAAAACGCACTTAGTGTTTTTAAACTGACTAGCTATAGATAAAATAATTCCTTAAAAATCTCATGATGCTTTGCGGTTGCCTATAAGTTGATTTATCTATGAATATTTGCAATTACCGTGTGCCGCCGCCCTTTAGGACGGCGGTTAGGTTTATTTCCTGAATATTACTTTTTAGTGGGGGTTTTTGCGTTGAGAGATATTATAAACTATGAAAATATTAAAAGATTTGACGGATTTTCGGATATATATAACGATAACCGGCCCGTTCCGCCCTCAATAATTACAAGGATAATTACCAAGTACTTAGAAAGAACACCGGATGTAGTTGTTGATATAGGCTGTGGGACCGGTCTTTCAACCGGAATATGGGCAGGATTGGCGGATACGGTTATTGGGATTGAGCCTAACGACGATATGCGTGGCGAGGCTAAAAAAACAGCTGATGGTAAAAATATTTATTTTAAAAAAGGTGTGTCAAATAATACCGGGTTGGATTCTGATTATGCTGATATTGTTACTGTTTCCCAGGCATTTCATTGGTTCGATATCAGCAGCGCTTTAGGCGAGGCTTATCGGATTATTAAGCCGGGCGGAATATTTGCCGTGTTTGATTGTGATCTTCCCCCGGCGATTGATATGCAAATTGAAATGTTATATAATAAACTTATTGGCAAATGTAATAAAATTTGCCTTTCAGAAAAAAATCATGCTGTAAAAAACGATAAATCATCTTACATCAAACACTTCAAAGAATTTGGCAAATTCAGATTTATAAAAGAAGTTTTATGCCACAGCATTGAAAAATGTGATTCTGGCAGAATAAAGGGGCTTACTCTAAGTCAAGGTTCTCTTCAGACCGCTTTGAAAATTAACAACTCGATCAGAGAAGAAATCAATGATTTTTTCAAGTTTATAGATATAAGATTAACAAGAGAAACAGATATGATTCTGTCATATAGGATAAGGATTTGTGTTAAATAAATTTTTTGGAGAAAAAATGTATAGAAATGATATGATAAAAACGTCAAAATGGAAATTGAATGCCACATTATTTATTTTTGGACAGGGCATTACTTTGTTCGGATCAATGCTTGTGAATTATGCCGTTCAATGGCATATAACATTAACATCAAAATCTGGAATTGCTATGATGCTTTTTACACTTTCTGCCGCCGTTCCAATGTTTATTATCTCTCCTTTCGCAGGTATTTGGGCCGACCGGCACAGCAAAAAGTTGATAATAAACTTAGCTGATGCGGCTATCGCGCTTATTACGCTTTTAATGGGACTGCTTTTTTCGTTGGGGTTCGAGTATATGGCCCTGTTGTTGATTTGTGCGGCAGCAAGGGGATTTGGGCAAGGTGTCCAAACTCCGGCGGTAAACAGCCTTCTGCCTGAAATCGTTCCCGAGAGAAACCTGTTGCGATTTAATGGTGTAAACAGCTCTTTACAATCGGTTATAATGTTCGTTTCACCTATTGTGGGCGGTGTCTTGATTACGGTTTTGCCGATACAATATGTGCTGTTTGTCGATGTGGCTACTGCGGCAATAGGCATTAGCCTGCTTTTGATTTTTGTAAAAATTCCTTTAAGGGAAAAGATCGCTGATAAAAAAAACGCATGGAACGATTTGGTAAAAGGCATGGCATACATCAAAAACCATGCGTTTATAAAAAAATTCATGATAGTTTCTGCCTTGTTTAATTTTTTGGTCGCGCCGACCGCGTTATTGACGATGCTACAAACAACTCGCGACTTTGGCGAGGATACATGGCGTCTAGTGGCAATTGAGCTGGCCTTTTTCATTGGCATGGCGTTTGGCGGAGTGATTATAGGGGTTTGGGGCGGATTTAAAAATAAAAGCTATACGATCGCGGTTGCGACCGCTATTTCCGGTTTATGCACAATAGGCCTTGGATTAGCCGATAATTTCGCTATTTATCTCTTTTTTATGGCGCTTGCAGGAATAACTGTGTCGTCCGTCAACGCGCCAATTATGACAATTATTCAAACTAAAGTTGACGCCGACTATATGGGCAGGGTATTTTCTGTATTTACTATGCTTTCAAGTATAATGATGCCCGTTGGAATGTTGCTTTGGGGACCTTTGGCGGATGTTGTGTCGATTGATTGGCTGCTGATATTAAGCGGTATGGGAATTATTGTAACCGGCGCGCTGTTTGTTGTCAGCAAAACTCTTAGGGAAGCGGGGATAAGCCATTAATTACTGCTTGACAACCTTTTATAAATATGATATATTAACATAAGCAATATTTTCCATTTTTCAATTAATTTAAAAATGAAAGGGTAAGCAATGAAAAAGAATCTATTTAAACTATTATTGTCATTTTTGGTTTTAGGCATAACTTTGGGTGTGTCGTCATGTCAGGCTAACAACCCGGGAAAACTTATCTGTGGTATAACTATTTATGAGCCTATGAATTACAAAGACAACGCCGGTAATTGGACTGGTTTTGACACGGAGTTTGCAAATCTTGTGGGTGAAAAGCTAGGTATGGATGTTGAATTTCAGGAGATAAAGTGGGAGAGTAAATACTCAGAGCTTGAAGCCGGAACTATCAACTGTATCTGGAATGGTTTTACCGCAAATTCTGAGGATGACGGCAAAAAAAGAAGCGAATATGTGGATTTCAGCTACAGCTATATGCTAAATCAGCAGTGTGTTGTAATAAATGCGCAAAACGTTGATAACTTTAAAACGCTTGATGATTTAGCAGGCAAAACTGCGGCTGCCGAAAAAGGATCCGCCGGCGAAGCTTTTGCTAAAGAGGCTGTCGGGAGTGCGGGAAGCATGATTGACAGTGCGGCGCAGGTTGACACCTTTATTGAAGTCAAGGCAGGAGCTGTGGATTTTGCGGTCGTTGATATCCTGCTTGCGCAGCAGCTAGCCGGCACTGGAAATTATTCTGACCTTGTTATTGCCGATATTACCTTGGATTCTGAAGTATATGCCGTTGGCTTTAAAAAAGGCAGCGATTTGACTCAAAAAGTAAATAACGCGATGAAAGAGCTGTTTGACGAAGGAAAAATGGCTGAACTTGCAGAAAAATATGGGCTAACAAATTCGCTTAAACTTGACACCGAGTTTAAAGGATAATAAAACTTTTGTTTAGCATCGGCAACAGCTTTTGATAGTTGGCGGTATTGCGACAAAGCAGTCAAATCTGTTGTTATCTTAAAATACGGTGGATTTTATGGGATTTTGGGATGTAACGTTAAACTTGCTCGGCGGCTTTAAAACAACGTTTTATATATTCGCGCTGACGCTATTGTTCGCGCTTCCGCTTGGACTTGTTATTTCTTTCGGTTCAATGTCAAAGTTTACTCCTCTTAGGTATCTCGTTAAAGTTTTTGTCTGGATTGTGCGCGGGGTGCCTTTAATGCTTCAAATATTCATTATTTTTTATGTTCCCGGCTTTATCTTTGGCGCGCCGGTTTCATCACGTTTTAATGCGGTAATCGTTGCTTTTACTATCAATTATGCATGCTATTTCAGCGAGATATACCGCGGTGGGATCGAAAATATTTCGCGCAGCCAATCAGAGGCAGGAGAGGTTTTAGTCATGACTAAAACTCAAATTTTCTTTCGCGTTATACTGCTTCAGGTTATAAAACGAATTACCGCGCCTATGTCTAATGAGGTGATTACATTAGTTAAGGACACGGCTTTAGCGCGTGTTATTATGGTTGCGGAAATAATCAAGGTATCAGAGGAGTTTGTCAGCAGCTATGCTTTAATTTGGCCTTTGTTCTATACCGGTGTGTTTTATTTGGTATTTGTGGGTATATTGACGTTGCTGTTTGGGTATGCTGAAAAGAAATTAGACTATTTTAAAGCTTAAAGGCGGATTATGAATATACTTAAAGTACAGAACCTCTCCAAGCGTTTTGGTCAAACCGAGGTTTTAAAAGATATCAGTTTTAATCTTGATCAAGGTGAAACACTCGCTATAATAGGTCCTTCGGGGAGCGGTAAATCCACTTTGCTTCGTTGCATGATTTTTTTAGAGCGGTTAGACGCGGGTGAAATTTCTGTGCGCGGGGAAACAATTTTTTCTTGTTACGACCAACACACCTATGACGACAGATCAATTCGTCAGAAACGACGTCATTTCGGTCTGGTATTTCAATCTTTTCATTTATTCCCTCAATACACTACTCTTGAAAATGTTATTTTAGCGCCAAAACTTTTGGCAAAAAACAATACTGCTTTTAAAACAAACAAGAAAGATATTCTCGAAAAAATACGTCTTGAGGGTTTAAATTTATTAGCTCAAGTGGGCTTGTCGGCTAAACATGATTTTTATCCGCATCAGCTGTCAGGCGGTCAGCAGCAGCGTGTGGCAATTGCTAGGGCGCTTGCGCTAGGTCCGGATATTTTATGTTTTGACGAACCTACGTCCGCGCTTGATCCCGAACTTACCGGTGAGGTGCTAAAGGTAATACGCGGTTTGGCAGACAAGCATACGACGATGATAATAGTAACGCACGAAATGCAGTTTGCGAATGAAATAGCAGATAAAGTGTTGTTCATGGACGAAGGCTCAATGGTGGAATATGGTTCGCCCCGAGATGTTTTCAACAATTCTTCAAATGAAAGGATAAAGCGTTTCCTAGAAAGATACTCTTCAAATTAATAAAGGCGGCTTTTGGTAAAACAACAAAAGCCGCCGAATTATTTATCATGCTATGAACCTCTTGTCTGTCCGGGGCATAAAATAACAGTGAAAATCTATGCATATCTTTTTTTATAGATTAGCATTTTTTCAAAACATACTTTGAAAGGACAGATAATAATATGAGCATTTATATTGACGGCAGCAACCGCCGGAATGACTCCTCTCGCAATGGCGGTTGTACATACTGCGGCGGCAAAGGATGCAGTCACTGCTGCCGCGGCCCGCAAGGGCCAACCGGCCCTCAAGGTTTGAAGGGATGTCCCGGAGCTCAAGGACCGACAGGGCCTGCAGGACAGCCAGGGCCTAGAGGGGCGGGTGTTGTAGGACCAACAGGGCCGCAGGGGAGGCAAGGTCCTCAAGGCCCTCAGGGAATTCAGGGAGAAATAGGCCCGCGCGGCCCCCGAGGGCCCCGCGGTACGGAAAGGGCGCCGGGGAATCAAGGGGAAGTTTGGGCGCCAGGGCCCCGTGGTGAACAAAGGCACCAAGGGATAAAAAGTGCCCAAG
>JAISVH010000125.1 GCA_031271685.1 Eubacterium sp.
GCCGCTTCCGGTGTTTTAACCATCCCCCCGCTGACGCCTGTTAAAACACCGGAAGCGGCTTTGTCGCAAATGTTTGAAATTAACGATCCGTTAGTTGGTGATATCTATATTTCCGCTGATAATATCAACATCGACGTCGTGACGATTTGCGCCGCCTATGGTATAACTTCCGTCTTTCAATTCGCCGCTTTGCCCGTTGAGATCAACGTTGACCGAACCCGATGTGCGATCGACATCAATATCGATTCCACTTTCTTCGGGCAACGTTACTTTTACTCCTCCGCTGATGCATTCTATTTCCAAGTTATCGTTCCAATAGTCGTATTCCGTAATTATATTACCGCTGACCAAATCCATTTTACCGTTTCCAGAAAGGTTGTAGGCACGAATTGTCCCGCTGGTAAGATCAAAACGATAACGATCGGGTGAAAAGCCTTTTATTTCCAAATTTCCGGTTGTGGAAAAAATATCAAGGTTGTCAATATCCTTTTTGCCGATATTTTCAGCGTAAAGACTGCCGCTGGTGTTATCAAAATAAAAATTTTCCGCGCCGACATAAAGCTCTATATCACCGCTTGTGGATTCAAATCTAAAATCTTTACAAAACAAATCGTTTATTGCAACTTTACCCGAAGTGTTGCCAAAGAAAAATTTGTTATATTCTTTTTCGGGTATAAGTATCTCTAGCTCTGACTGTCTTCCCCATGGCCAAAACGTTATCCATTTTTTGTTTTTTTCTTCGATTTTTAGATTTTTACCTGATACTGAAGACCTAAGTTCTATCAAATCATCGCTGCTTTTATAGTTTATATAAGTGTTTCCATCACTTGAAGTATCCAGTGTAACGATAGCAAAGATGGTGGATATTTCGATATTGTCAAAGCTTTCCGTATAAATCCTGTTTGTTTTTTCTCCTTGGAGTTCTGATGGGAGGTTATTGCCTCCGACACTTAGTGCCGCCCAATTGCCTCCAACCGAAGCTACAAATAATATTGTTGATACCGCAAAAACTATCCCAAGGATTGCCGTCAATTTTTTCATGACTGTACCTCCCGCTTCTTAAACACTGCTTTTCCCGTAAAAATTTTTGCATGCCAGTCTATAATCATCTTTATAACTTTTATAAAAAGTTTTAACGAAGCTATAAACAGCACAAAAGCAAGACCCGCTAGCGATAAAAGCGCAATACTCGCAAATAAGCTCGCAGTCCATCCGAACGGCATTGATATAGTGGTAAATGGATATAATATGACTATTAAATGGCCAAAGAACACTGAAATAGAACCCGCAAACAGTGAGATTGAAACGACTAATATAGAAAAAACTATAGAAATCGCCACGCCGAGCGCCCATGATAAAACCAATACGTCCAATAAAACGCAAGCGACCATGTTTCCTATTTCAAGCTTTATACCGCTCTCTTCATAGCGTTTCTGCCCGGTTGAACCGGATTGCTCACCGGTTTTTGTTTTTTCGTTTTCTTTTGTGCTTTCTTCTTTGGAATATACTGCCGGAGCGCTGAAGTATTGCGAAGCTATCTCGCCTATATCCCCCAAAGATTCACAAACGTCCGCTTCGCTTTTCCCGTTTTCAAGGCCGACAATAAAGTGTTGTTCAAAGTCATTGATAATATCTGCTGTATCGGCAACCCCGCGGCGGGTAAGTTCGCTTTCTAGCTCTTTTAAAAATAGTTCTTTTGTTTCCGGAACCATCATTTCTTTCCATCCCCCTTAAGCAGTTTTTCCACACTGTTCACAAACGCGAACCACTCGGCCTGAAGCTTTACTTTTTCATTTTTTCCACTTTCAGTTATGCTATAGTATTTTCGAGGAGGTCCCTCTTGTGATTCAACAATATAAGAGTTTATTATGCCGCTGTCTTTAAGCCGCTTTAAAAGTGGATAGATCGTACCTTCGGTAATGTTTATGCACTCGGATATTTGATTAACGAGTTCATAGCCGTAGCAATCTTTATAGCTGACTATTGAGAGCACGCAAAGCTCAAGCGTACCCCGTTTAAGCTGTGAGTTCACATTGTTTACCTTCCTTGTTTATTTTTTATAAATACATTATATCACAAAGTATATTACAATGCAAGGTACTATGTGTATAAAAATATTGATGTTTTTTTGTTAATTATGTATAATATCTCTAATTGATATGGTTTTGTATGGAGGATAACAGATGGATAATTTTGTTGAATATATAATAAAGAGAAAACCATCGGCGTTCGATATCGCGCTGAAAATACTAATAGTTGCGATTGGTTCTGTTTTAGCCGTCTTTTTTTTGTATTTAACGGTATATATGTCCGGTCTTATGTTGTTGGGGGCATGCGGCTCTATTTATATTATGACTTTTTTGTTTAAAAATATGTCGGTGGAGTATGAATATATTATAACCAATAATGAAATGGATATTGATAAAATAATGGGGCAAAGCAAGCGAAAAAGGCTTTGCACATTAAAACTCAGTTCTATCAACGGGTTTGGTCCGTATGTTCCCGAAATTATACAAGAGGTTAATACAACGGTTGACGCCGGCGATGGGTTGGGAGTCAACTTATGGTATCTTTATTTTGATCATGATAAGCATGGAAAATCCCTTTTGCTGATTTCACCTAATGATAAAATACTTTTTGCCATAAACAAAGCCGTGCCTGTTAGACTGAAAATTAACGAATTAA
>JAISVH010000138.1 GCA_031271685.1 Eubacterium sp.
TCCTGTCATAAACCTTGATCAAATCCTCAAAATTCTTATGCTCGATTATCAAACCATTTATTATATAGGCGGTCGTGCACGGCGTTTATTTTTTCTACCGCTAAATGTTCTTTAACGACCCATCAATCGTCTTGACCGTTGCTCTTTTAAAATTCCTTAAACAGTTTAGCAAAAAACCGCCGGTTGTAAAAAAACGGCGGCTTTGACCTATTATTTTTTGCGCGGTTGCCGCTTATTTCAACAGTTTTTTTAGATATTATAAGTTTTTCTGCGCGTTTTTGCGTTTTGTCAGTTTGCTTGTCAAATCACAGCTTTTTCGATTTATTTTAGCGGTATTGATAATAAGAGTAGTAATAATCATTGTTATTGCTATTTTCTGTCTCGTCCGGCACAAAGACCCCGGATATATCGACTTCAAATACAACGCACCCGACAAGTTCATTATACTCTACTTTGTCGTTAAACGCTAAGATTACATATGTTTTGGCGCTATCCACGGTTTCAGTTGCCTTTTTTAACGTTAAAGTTACATTATTTAGAGAATCTACCTTAGCGGTGAGACCTGTTTCACTTTTTTTGCCCTGAATTTTAAGATTGCCCTTAGCGTCAGTCATATTGGCAACCGTAGGTTCAACATCTGTAACGTATACTTTCGGCTTGTCGGTTATCATCATTGATTGATAACCAAGCACTCTGTAATATTCCGCCGAAGAAACTATCATTGAATTGACAGTGTTGTAGTCAATTGTTCTTGTCGTGTTTTCGTATCTACTGTAACTCATCGGGATTCTATAATTCCCGTATGGAGTGTCACGGACTGGGTTGTTGACGGTTACAGAAAATTTAGCGGTTTTACCGCTATTTAGAGCGGTCACTAGAATGTTTACCTTTGTCGGTTTTCCGTTCTTTAAATTTTTACCTCTGATAGTTATAGGGGTCGTTTCAAGCATGCTGTGTGAAATTGAAAAGCTTTGGCCAAGATATCCGAAAGTAGCAAAATCGTACCCATCTTTTTCAAACTCAAATTTATAAACCTCACCAGGGTAAACTTCGGTTTTAGCCGTGGATTCAAGATACACATTCGCCGATTCTCCCACCCCTACGGTCAAATTTTTGACCGATGCTTTGTTTTCGTCAACCATCGCGAATTTTGCCGGACCAACATAAACGTCAACATAGCAGTATTCCCAAGCGACGATCTCACCCAAGCTGTTTGCTTTTATTGCCATTACAATAGCGGTTCCCGGTTCTTTCGCGCTTACTTTTCCTTTGGAGACAGAAACGGCGCAGTTTTCACCTTTAGCCGATTTGAAATCGGTAGGAGGATTAACTCCCCCGTAACTGCCATATGGTATTGGCATGGCTATCCATTTAACGTTTTTAGAGTTTGTTATATTATACATTTCACCTTCGTAGCGCTCGTAAAGAGAAAGCTGCTTTACTTTGCTATCGACTGAAACGCCAACCGGAACATCTTTTTTGCCTCCGTTAAGCCAGACCACTACGTCGCTGACAGCGGTGGGGCCGTCATATAAAAACAATACCGGTCTGTTTTCGTCATAATAGTCATCGCTTATAAGCGCCGAAGGAATTATTACCGAAAAGATAAGTAAAAAAATAATTGGCGTTAATAACAAAAATAATCTTCTTTTTTTCATTTTTACACCCCGTTTCATAAAACTAAGAAAAACACTGTTTTGCTTATTAACATTTTAACATAAAATCGCTAAAAATACAATACCTCATATATTTATTTCGGATAAAAAAAAGAAAAGTTTAGCTTTTAAAAAAAATATTATAGAATTTTTAAAGGTCCGCCGTTTAAAACGGAGAACCTTTAAAATTGAGGGTAAATTTTAATAGAAATTAAGTCGAGTTCAAACATCTGCGGCTTAGCTGATTCCGGTGTGGCATTAACTATAAAATGATTATTGGAATTGTTGTTCCATTTGATAATGTCGCCGTTCCCTCAATTACAGCGCCGGTTGTTGGATTGGTCTTTAATGTCAATGCCGTTATGCTAGATCCGGGCGCCCCGGCGGGTCCGGCTGGCCCCACAGGGCCGACTGAACCTTGAATACCTTGGGGACCTACAGGGCCAGCCGGTCCGATGGCACCTTGCGAACCCGTCGCTCCTGTGGATCCTGTAGGGCCTCTTGCGCCCACGGGTCCAGTGGGACCCATTCTCCCGTTAAGGCCATTACATCCGGCCGGTCCCGTTGGTCCGGGCGGCCCAGGGATCGGCCTGCGGCCATAGTTATTGGCTGAATTAACGCAATCGTTCGAGTTGCAGCCGGAAATCGGCCTGGAAGAAGATGGTTTGATATAGTTATTCACGTGTTCACCTCATACTTATGTAATTTATACTAATCTCAAATAAAATAGTTGCAAAAAATCTGCGCAAAAATCATAAATAAAAATTTTTGCTTGATTTTTTGACTATTTTTTCTTTTGAGATAAGTATTATATGTATATATATGATATGCCATTACGACAAAAGTGTTAAAACATATTGACTTTTGGGCTTTAAAGTGATATAATATTAAGGAAATACCGCACAACTCCCGCATCAAAAAGCAGGAAAAAAGACACGTAATAATTGTCGAGTGTTTGGTGCAGGAGTGGGATTAAACATATTGGCATAATTATCAATTTAAGGAGTTTGATATGATTATAGTATGTAAACCTTTAGTTAGCGAGGAAAAAATTGACGGACTTATTTCTTTGCTTAATGAACAGGGTATTCAAACCCATAAAAGCACAGGTTTAATGTCCACCGTTATCGGTTTGGTGGGAGATACTTCTAAAGTCGATATCGAAAGTCTTGAAGCGCTTGATATCACAGATAAGGTAAGAAGAGTAAGCGAGCCTTATAAACTTGCTAACAGAAAATTTCATAATGAGCCTACGGTAGTTGATGTTAACGGAGCTAAGATAGGAGGAAAGTATTTTTCTATTATAGCCGGTCCTTGTTCGGTTGAAAGCGAGGAGCAGGTCGTTAGTTGCGCTAAAGCGATAAAGGCTGCCGGAGGGACGTTTTTGCGCGGTGGCGCTTTTAAACCGCGCACCAGTCCTTATGTGTTCCGCGGACTAAAAGAAAAAGGTCTTGAGCTTCTGCTTATCGCGAAACAAGAAACCGGACTGCCAATAGTTACTGAAATTATGAGTCTTGAACATATGCATTTATTTGACGATGTTGATGTTATTCAGGTCGGAGCGCGAAATATGCAGAATTTTGAGTTACTGTCAGAGTTGGGGAAGTGCGGAAAGCCTATACTTTTAAAGCGCGGTCTTGCAAATACTATAGAAGAGTGGCTTATGAGCGCTGAGTATATCATGTCCGGAGGCAATGCTGACGTTATACTTTGTGAGCGCGGGATCAGAACATTTGAGACAGCCACCCGCAATACTCTGGATATTTCTGCCGTGCCGGTTCTCAGGCAAATAACTCATTTGCCAATAGTTATAGATCCAAGCCACGCCACGGGAAAATCGGCGCTTATCCATCCTCTCTGCAAAGCCAGCGTTGCTGTCGGCGGCGACGGATTGATGATCGAGGTTCACCCTCAGCCGGAAAAAGCGCTTTGCGACGGAGCACAGTCTATCACTCCGCAGCAATTCGCGAGTATAGTTGACGATGTTAGGGCGCTTTGTAACATAGAAAATAAAATTTTATGAGGATATTGATAGCCGGACTGGGTCTCATTGGCGGATCAGTGTGCAAAGCTCTTAAAAAATATACCGATCATGAAGTAGGGGGATTTGATTTAAATTCCAATATTTTGAAGCGCGCAAAAAAAGAAACCACTATAGATAAAGCGGTGTATGAAAAAAGCAAGTTTATAGAATACGATTGTTTTATATTATGTATAAACCCTTTATTTGTAGATGGGTTTATGCGTGACTGCGACGGCTGCTTTTCTGAAAAAACAATAATTGCCGATGTGTGCGGGGTAAAAAACGATTTGCCGCAAACAATGACGGAGTTTTGCGCTTCGCGGGGACTGCATTATGTCTCTACACATCCGATGGCTGGAAAAGAACGTTCAGGTTATGAAAACTCAAGCGCCGACTTGTTTTTAAACGCGAATTTTATCGTTACTCCCGTGTCCGACACAGATTTAAACGCTATGGAGACGGTAGAAAGAATAGCTTGTGAAATAGGTTTTAAAAATTTTATACGGATTTCTCCCAGTGAGCATGACAGCGTTATCGCTTATACTTCACAGCTTGCCCATGTGGTTTCGGGAGCATATGTAAAAAGCCCGATGATGGAAAAAGAAAAGGGTTTCACAGGAGGCAGCTTTCAGGATATGACGAGAATAGCCACTATGGATGAGGACTTATGGTCAGCGCTGTTTTTGCTTAACAAAGACAAGCTTATTTCAGAAATAGATATTCTGCTCGAAAATATATCTCTTTATAAAAAAGCGCTTGGTGAAAGTAACGAACTGGAATTAAAGAGGCTTATATGCGAATCGAGGGTGCTTAAGGAAAAAGATTTGAGCAACACAAAGTTTTTAACCAGGTTCGACTAGCGCCTCAATAATTTATACCCATAGACTTATACTGTTTGCATCGTCCTTGTACGTATTTTAAATTTATAACAAAAAATTTGACAATTTATTATAAATTTGATATAATTTTATTTATGTTTGAATTAATTAAAACCGACGGACTTGCTCGGCGCGGCCGGCTTACGACGGTTCATGGGGTAATCGAAAGCCCTTTTTTTATGAACGTTGGAACCTCGGCAGCCATAAAGGGCGGTATTTCGTCGCCGGACTTAAAAGCGTTGAAATGCCAAGTTGAGCTTTGCAATACCTATCATCTTCACCTTCGCCCGGGAGACTGCGTTATTCACCGAATGGGCGGAATTCGTGATTTTATGAATTGGAACAATCCTGTTTTGACCGACTCAGGCGGTTTTCAGGTCTTTTCATTGGCTAAACTTAGAAGAATAAAAGAAGAAGGCGTTTATTTTTCCTCACATATCGACGGCCGCAAGATTTTTATGGGACCTGAAGAAAGTATGCGAATACAGTCAAATCTTGGGTCAACTATTGCAATGGCATTTGACGAATGCATTGAAACCCCCGCGCCGCGAGAATATGTCGAAAAATCGATACAGCGAACCACCCGTTGGCTTGTTCGCTGTAAAGATGAAATGGAACGACTAAATTCGCTACCCGATTCTTTAAATAAAGAACAAATACTGTTTGGTATAAATCAAGGCGGCGTTTATCACGATTTAAGAAAAGAACACATGAAACTCATTTCAGAGCTTGACCTTATGGGATATGCGGTAGGCGGACTTGCCGTCGGTGAGACAGTTGAAGTTATGTATGACGTTTTGGACAATTTAGTATCTGAAATGCCGGTGGAAAAACCGCGATATTTAATGGGGGTTGGCACGCCGTCAAACTTGATTGAGGCGGTTGCCCGCGGAATCGATATGTTTGACTGCGTAATGCCGTCGAGAAACGCGCGTCACGGAACGGTTTTCACCTGGAAAGGGATAGCGCATATGCGGGGTGAGAGATATAAAACTGACGATTTGCCCTTAGACGAGGAATGTGACTGCCCCACCTGTAAAAATTTTTCCCGTGCTTATATACGTCATTTATTCACATCCGGTGAGTATCTCGCCGGGAGATTGGCGGTTACCCATAATCTTTATTTTTACAATAATTTGATGGAAAAAATCCGCGAAGCTATAGACAATAGTGAATTTGAAAATTTTAGAAAAAAATATTCAGAATCTCTTAAACAGATTGTTTAAAGTTTTTTAAGTTGTTTGGGGAAACTTTTTTCAAAAAAGTTTCCCCAAACAGATTTTATGCCGCAAGTATAGCATCTTCGGTTTCGATCATTCTCGACTGTTTGAACATGTGCTCGGCAAAAACGCCATACCCGCGCTTTGCGTCATTAACAAAAACATGCGTTACTGCCCCGCATAGCATACCGTTTTGAATTATAGGGCTGCCGCTCATACCTTGGACAATGCCGCCCGTGGTATTTAGCAGCAATGGGTCAATTATTCTTATTATCATGTTTTTAACTTTATTTTTTTCGTTATAGTCAATTTTTTCGATTATGATATCAAACTCTTTTGGGGAATTACCGTTAACCGTAGACAATATTGCCGCCTTTCCCACTTTAACATCCTGTTTAAATGCCATTGGGATGCCATTTTCTAAAGACATGGTAAAGTTTGCGGTCCCGAATACGCCCAACTCAGTGTTTGACTTTATTGTTCCTATGGGAACTCTGGATAAAAAGGTTCCTGACAATTCGCCGGGACTGCCGGGCAATCCCTTAATAACGTCTCCTATACTCACTGACACCGCCTCGCCTTTATGGAGCGGTAAAAGTTTTCCGGTGTCGATGTCACATACGCCATGCCCCAGTCCGCCAAAAGAATTATTTTGCGGATTATAAAAAGTCACCGTACCGATACCGGCGCTGCTGTCTCGCACCCAAAGCCCGATTTTGGCCAATCCGTCTTTTTTTGAGATTTCCGGCTTAAATTTAAGCCCGATAATTTCACCGGAGCGTTCTAAAATAACATGAGCCCTCGCTTTGTTTGCTTGCAACGCTTTTGTTATATCGCTGTTTTTAGATATTGCTATATCGTTTATCTTTCTTATAATGTCTCCGCTTTTAATCCCATTTTCTTTTGCGGGCGAACAAGAGAGATTAATACCGTCAACATTACCAAAACCTGTTACTACCGCTCCGCCTGTCAGCATCTTTATTCCAAATGGCATTCCGCCGGGAACTAACTGGGGGCGCTCAATGTGTTCGACTTCAATATTTTTTACAGGTATTAATCCGAATAGATTAAGGCTCATAGTGTTGTTCTGTCTTTCCGTGACCGTCGAGGAAACGGAAATTGTGCCGCCGTCTTGTTTGGCTGATTTGATTTCTATAAAATCGTTTAGTTTGAAGCTTTCTTCAGAAGCGAGGTAAAACTTGTCAGGTAATTTACAGTAATAAAATCCTATTATTACATATAATATCAACAGAAAAGTTATTGATGATATAAGTGTTTTTTTTAATATATTAAATGACTTGCTCATATATTGACTCCATCTTTTAAGATAATATAAGTTTTGCGATTGCTTCTCGCATATGTTTAATATTATCAAACTGTCCCGGTTTTATAATAGGAATATTTTAATTTTTATAATTGCTTGTTATTCCATTTCTTTCATGTGGCGTTTGTTTTATTGCTTGACGCTTTTTATTTCAAATATCTGCGGCGTATCCGCTTCCAGTGTTTTAACAAGCGTAAGCATGGAATCCCCCGACTAAGAGGTGGGGGGCATGAACGCGGTGATGTTATTCTATTTTTATAAAACATATTATTATAAATGCTAAAAATCTATTGACATTTTTGTATATATACATTAAAATGTATTAGGTATAATATGTTTGTAAAAAGGGGGCAGAACGAGGGTGATTTTGAATTCAGTCAAATTGCCGCACTTCGCAAGAGCGGCAGAAAGCATTACCGAGGTTTTCGACTCGCCGAAAACCGTTGTTATAGCTATGTCGCAACATGCCGGGGCACCTTGTGAACCGTTGGTAAAAATCGGTGATTTTGTTAAATGCGGACAACTTATCGGCGATAGCGAGGCATTTGTCAGCGCGCCAATTCACGCGAGCGTTACGGGAAAGGTTGTGGCCGAAAAAGAGATAACTTTTTTAAACGGCCGCACCAGCAAGGCCTTAGTAATTGAGACAGAAGGCGAGCAGAGTGTTTTCGAGGATATCTCGCCTCCCGTTATAAGCAGCCGCGAGGATTTTATAAAAGCAATAAGAAACAGCGGCCTGGTAGGACTGGGTGGCGCGGGATTTCCGACTCATGTTAAGCTCAATTATGATCGCACTAAAACCACGATTGACACACTCGTGGTAAACGGAGCGGAATGTGAGCCTTATATAACTTCTGATTATCGAGAATTTATCGAAAGTTCCGACGAAATAATTAACGGCATAAAACTGGTCATGAAATACCTTGAAATACCCAAAGCCGTCATAGGCATAGAAAAAGACAAGCCGAAAGCAATTGCCGCTATGCGTGAAAAGCTTGAAAATGAAGTCAATATAAGCGTTAGAGCGCTTAAAACCCGTTATCCACAGGGTGCCGAAAAGGTTCTGGTTTATCAGGTAACGGGGAGGGTGATCACAGAAGGCGAACTTCCCATGTCTGCAGGATGTCTCGTGATTAACTCATCTAGTGTTTCTTTCATATCTAATTACATAAAAACGGGGATGCCGCTGTTTTGGCGGAGGTTAACGCTTGATGGAGATATCGTTGATTCGCCGAAAAACATAGTAGTTCCTGTTGGAACGACTCTTAGAGAGATTTTAAATTTTGCAAGCGTTAAAGATATACCCGAAAAAGTGATTTTTGGCGGACCTATGATGGGAAATGCGGTATATGATTTGGATATGCCAATAACAAAAACTAATAATGCCGTGTTGGTATTCGGGAAACAAAAGGAAATAAAGTCGACCGCATGTATCCGATGCGGAAAGTGCACTTACGTTTGTTCGATGAATCTTACTCCAACCGCGCTTGAGCACGCTTATGACGCGCGCGATGCCGAAGAGCTAAAAAAGCTGCGGGTAAATACCTGCATGAGTTGCGGAGCGTGTTCGTTTATCTGCCCTGCGAAGCGCAATATTGCCGAAAAAAACTTGCTAGCAAAACAGTTTTTGTTGACCGCTGATAAAAAGTAATCTAAGGAGTACATAAATGGAAAAATTATTCATTGGCCCGTCGCCGCATATACGCAGCGGCAACTCAACCATGAAAATTATGCTGACGGTTATAATATCACTCATTCCAACGCTTGTCGCCGCAGTATATTATTTTGGAGCTCGCGCATTAATTTTAACTGTTGTTTGCGTTGTTTTTTGTGTTATTTTTGAATTTTTGTTCAATAAGATAACAAAGCGTGAGCAGACGGTATCTGATTTGTCAGCTGTGGTGACCGGTGTTATTCTGGCATTTAATTTGCCGGTCAGTCTGCCTTATTATATGGCAATAATCGGTTGTTTCATAGCCATAGTGGTTGTAAAGCAGATGTTCGGCGGTATAGGCCAAAATTTCGCTAATCCTGCCATTACTGCGAGGATAGCGCTAATGCTGTCGTTTACGTCGCATATGTCAAGCTATCCCGTCGCATTTTATTACAAGTCGGGAGGAGCGGATATTGTTACCGGCGCGACTCCCCTGACCGTCTTAAAAGAAGGTGGAACGGCTAGCTTTTCGCTTTCGGATATGTTTTTTGGAAATCATGGGGGGTCTTTAGGTGAGACCTGTGCCCTTACCTTATTAATTGGTTTGGCTTTTCTTTTGCTGTTCAGAGTAATACATCCGGCCACTCCTTTCGCTTATATCGGGACGGTTGCAGTTATTTCATTTTTTACCGGGTTAAACGGAGATGTACTTTATAATGTTCTGTTCAATCTGCTTTCCGGCGGTCTTTTGCTAGGGGCGGTATTTATGGTGACCGACTACTCCACTACGCCTATAAGCGCGAAGGGCAAGTTGATTTTTGGTATCGGGTGCGGATGCCTGACTATGCTGATAAGATCATTCGCGTCAATGCCAGAGGGCGTATCTTTTTCTATTCTTATAATGAATATTTTAACGCCGTTTATAGACAAGGCGACTATGCCAAAGCCGTTTGGCATTAAAAAGGAGGTCAAGAGCAATGGCTAATGTTAAGCCGACTTTGATTTTAACAGTTATTACCGCAGTTATAGCCGCTCTGCTTATTGTCGCCAGTACGGTATGGCCCGAACCGACCGGTCTTACTGAAACTCTTAAGGAAAAGTGCGTTTCCCTTGCGGGAGAAGGCGAGTATATGATAGCTTCGAATTTGACGGGATACGAAGCCGTGCAGTCAGAAAATGCAATAATTAAAAATATTATTAATAACGATAAAAAAGACATAATTTTTGAGGTCGTCGCAAATGGCTATGTCAAGGGAGGCCTTGACGTATTGATTGCAATGGATGTTAACGGAAGCGTTAAGGGCATAGAGATAGTTGAGCTTAAAGAAACTCCGGGCTTAGGCACAAAAGTGAACGACCCGGTGTTCATAGAAAAGTTTATCGGACTTAGTGAGCAGGCTCAGATAGTAAAAACCGCCCCTAAAAATGACACTGAAGTCCAGGCGATTACCGGGGCGACGTATTCTTCGAAGGGTATGGCCGATGCGGTAAATCTGGCGATCGAAACCTATAAAGTTTTGGAGGTGAAAGAATGAGCGGCTTTAAAAATTTCACCAAAGGATTTATAAAAGAAAATCCGGTGTTTGTTATGCTTTTGGGCATGTGTCCGTCTCTGGCCATTACCACTATGGCCGTGAACGGTTTGGGTATGGGTCTTGCCACGGCTTTTGTGCTTGTCTGCTCTAATTTAGTTATTTCGCTGCTTCGAAAAGTTATACCGGACCAGGTGAGGCTTCCGTGTTACATAGTTATTATAGCGGGGTTTGTGACTTTTGTTTCAATAATATTAAGGACTTTTTTACCGCCGCTGTACAGC
>JAISVH010000013.1 GCA_031271685.1 Eubacterium sp.
TTAGCTTGATTTTCCACTCCTCGTATGCGATTTAGTAATTTTCCCCTATATTATAACATATATTTCTTAAATTGCAACCCTCTATATTTCCGGTTTTAAAAAATGTTTAATTTTCTATACATAAAAATGAGAGAGTGATTCATTCGTGATTATGCGCTCATGAAAAACCGCGTAAATCCTAGAACAAAGTACGATGATTTTTCTACCAAAATTCAAAGAGTCGGAAATCCTTGAGTTCATCGACAAAAAGGGAAATATTATCTTCATCGGCGCGTCCCGATCCGGCAAAACCCACTATGCCACGGCTCTTGGCATCTCGGCCTGTATGGCCGGTAAAAGCGGGTGAGAATCATCACTGCAAATCCGTTCAAGCAGCTTGCTCTCCTCGGGCGCGTCATGAGCATTGCCGGGCGAAAGGGAAAAGTCAAGCAGGTTTTTCGCCAAAACAACAACGTCATGAATTTTTGACGTCAGTCCACCTTTCGCCCTATGGCTTGTTTACCGATTTTTTTAAAGCTCCGGTGCCGTCCGGGCGAACTTTGACCGTTGTACTGTCAAGGTCAGACATGCATTGTTCCAAGCGAAATTATACCCTCTTCCTGCAAAGCGGAAAAGAGCCGCTGCCAAACGCCTTTCTTGCACCAGTCGTTGAAGCGGACATAAATAACGTAAATAACGTGCCAATCTCCAAATTCTTTAGGCAAGGCACGCTATTTGCAACGGTTTTCGACAAGATAAAGCACGGCGTTTATGAATTCCAATGTATCTGTTGCCGGTTTTCTGCGCGGTACTGACAAGTGATTTTTAATTTTTTCTATATGTTTTGGTAATATTTTCATGTTCTTTATATCGTCTGTTATTTATAAAACTTTAATCTGAACAGGCTCTAGTATACCACAAAAACACGACAACTATGTGTCGTGTTTGAAAACAATTATGAAAGGACATGATTTTCTATGAACTACCGTACTTATCCGCAAATCCGAGCACCGGAGGATTTGGGCGTTGCGCTTCTTGGCGATCCCAACACCGCTGTCGTTCCCCAAAAGTGCTGGATAGACCGCACCAAGTACGGGCGCAGGCCTGATTTTGCCGAAGGCGGCGCGAAAAGCTCTAGTATTTTTTAAGTTAAAGTACTATCCATGCTGACTTATATTAAATTAACTTAGAAAATATCAAGAATAATAACGCGAAAGCTGCATTTAATCTGCACAAGCGGATAAAATGAAAAATATCATGTGGTTTTGCGAAAATTGTTTTTGCTTGTTTTCAAGTTAATTTATTACTCCTGCACTAAACAGTTGATAAAAACAAAAAGCCACTAACCAAGCAAATCCCGTTTGTAGGCATATGGCTATGAATGCTTCCTTTATATTGCCCAATTCTCTTTTTATAGCGGCTATGGCAGTCACACATGGTGAGTATAGTAAAGTGAATATTAAAAAGCTGAATGCTGAAAGCGGCGAGAACATGCCGTGCAGTGCTGCGCTCAGCTCTGCCGTGGATAAAGCTTTGCCGGGAAGGCCAAACAATATAGCAAACGTACTTATTACTGCTTCTTTTGCAGTAAAACCAGTGATAAGGGCCACAATTGCCCGCCAATCATAAAATCCCAAGGGCTTGAATATCACGCCTAAAAAATTGCCAATCCCGGCAAGCATACTGCTCGAGCTGTCATCAACAAGAGAAAAGCTTGTGTCAAAAGAGCCAAAAAACCAAATTGTAACGGCCACTGCAAGTATTACTGTAAACGATCTTCGGATAAATTCCCATGCTTTGACCCACATTAGCAAAACAACAGATTTAAATATTGGAATTCGATAGGTTGGCAATTCCATTAAAAATGGGATGGAATCATTTTTAAAGATTGTTTTTCTCATAATAAAAGCTGAAAGTATGCCGGAAAAAATACCAATAACGTAAAGTCCGGTCATGGCTAAAGGCTGAAATTTTTGGAAAAACACGGATGAAAACAGGGCATACACCGGTATTTTAGCTCCGCAGCTCATAAAAGGAGTGAGTAAAACGGTCATTTTTCTGCTACGTTCTCCGGGAATGGTACGCGTGGCCATGACCGCCGGTGCGGTACAACCGAATCCTAAAAGCAACGGAATTGCGCTTAGGCCAGAAAGCCCTATTTTACGCAGAGGCTTATCCATAATAAATGCGATTCTTGTCATATATCCGCTATCTTCCAGGATTGAAAGAAAGAAAAACAACGTTAAGATAATAGGCGCAAAACCCAACACCGTTCCTACACCTGAAAATATTCCGTCAATTATAAGAGAGTGGATTGCCGGATTTGTATTAAGTTCACCCAAAATACTATCGGATACATTTTTCAACACATCTAATCCCGACACCAATAAGTCGCTTAGCCTATTTCCTATAATTCCAAAAGTTAGATAAAAAATCACAATAATTACAGCCAAAAAAATTGGATATGCCCATACTTTATGGGTCAGTATACTATCTATTGCAAAACTTTTCTTGTTTTCATATTTTCCTTTTGACTTGACAACACTCTGCCAACAAAGCTTATCAATAAATTTATAGCGCAGGTCTATTTTTGCCGCCTCTTTGTCACCGTATGTTTTTGTTGTTTTTTTTAGTTCCCCCTGACTGTAAAAATCAATTAGACCGGGTTTTATTTTATTATTCGCTGCATATACCGCCTGCTCTGATAGTTCCTGAACCCCTTCATTTTTTACCGCAGATATAGGAACGACCGGTATTTTAAGAACATCTCGCAAACGCTTAGTATCAATACTAGCCTGATTTTTTTCTACTTCGTCCATCATATTTAATGCCAAAACCATCGGTATTTTAAGTTCAAGCAGCTGCAGCGTAAGATATAAATTACGCTCAATATTGGTGGTGTCTATTATGTTTATAATACCGCTTGGCATTTTATTCATTAAAAAATCACGCGTGAGTATTTCGTCTCCAGAATTGGGAGACAATGAATAAACTCCCGGCAAATCAACAATGGTTATCCCTTTATACCCTGCTAGTTCTCCTTTTTTCTGCTCAACTGTTACTCCAGGAAAATTGCTGGTTTTCAGGTTTAAACCTGTAAGACGGTTAAATAACGTGGTTTTTCCTGAATTTTGGTTCCCTGCAAGCGCTATGACAATAGACGACGGTTTCATTTTATTTTCTCCTTATTTAGATATTCAAACATCTGTGGCGGAGCCGCTTCCGGTATTTTATAATCGTTTAACTTTAAATTTTATAAATTATAAATGTTAAACGATTATAGTCAGTATAGAACCCGCGGACATGAACGCGGTTATAAATAATAAAATTTTTTTACTAAATCTTATTGAATATCGTTCATATTTATGTTATTATATAGTAAATTAAGTTGATAATAAAATCAATTCATTAGAACTGACGACACTGACGGACAAATTTTGCGAAGCGTCACAATTTGTGCGACGTTATGCAGATGTTTTGTTTTAATCGGAGACAATAAAAAATAACCTGTTTGGGGGTATTACTGTGAAGACACAAGAGTCGGCGGAAAATTATCTTGAAACGATTCTTTTGTTAAGCCGTAGCGAAAATTTAATACGTTCAATAGATATCGCTAACGAGTTGGACTATTCAAAGCCTAGTGTCAGCATTGCTATGAAAAATCTGCGTGGAAACGGCTATATAACTATGGATTTAGACGGCTATATATCGCTAACTGAAAGTGGCAGGAAAATAGCCGAAACAATGTATGAAAGGCATACTCTCCTTTCAGAATTTTTGATAAAGTTGGGAGTTGATGAAACAATTGCCGCGTCCGACGCCTGCAGAATAGAGCATGTTATAAGCCGACATACCTTTGAAAAATTTCGAGATTTTGTGAAAAGAGACTATAATTTATAAAATATTTACCTGCGTTTATGTCTTCCACCTCTTAGGCCGCGGATTATAGGTTTTAACTTGATGTTTTTCAAGACACTCGTCCCTTGCTTTTTCTTTTGGAAAAGAAAAAGCAAGTAAAAAGAAAACCAAAATATATTATACAAGGAGTGATTTTTATGCCGCATGTAGTTATAAAAACGATCAGAGGACCTTCACAAAAGCAGCTTCAGGATGCTGCAAAGCAAATCAGCGACATTGTAAACAAAACAATGGGCAAGTTGGAAAAATATATTTCTGTGTCAGTAGAGGAATATTCATTTGGCGAATGGGAAAATGTTTATAACGAGTTTGTGAAGGACAAAGATAATGTGCTTATAAAACCCGGCTATACTGACCCAAAAACCTTTGAATAAAAAATTTCCAGTTGGGTTACACGGACCATGACTGTCGGCAGAGAGACGAGACCTAACCCGTGCTTTTGTCTACTATGCGAAACGCGGCAAGCCCGTACCTTCTCCGGTGCAGGATCGCAGTCTCATGCCGGAAAGCCTGCCACAAGTGAAGCTGATGGTTAGTGCGGGTAAGGATGATGGAGAAATCGAACGCCGACCTCGCCTGTTGCAGGGTGACCCGTTCATCTGGTCGTAATGGGGAAGGATAGGGATTGAGACATTATCCCACGTGAAAGCGCGCTGAATTCTATCGGGTCTCTCTTTACGAGATAATTTGTAGACCTTTTGATTGAGTAATGCTTTACTTTCCTTAACAAAGGAAAATCGCCGAAATAGGTGTTGTATGGCGATATCAAGGTTTTTTGACCACATCAGCCACGAATGGCTGCTGGAAAATATCTTTATGAACACAGAAATCCTCTGCAAAATGCGGCTTTGTCGATATGCATAAGCTATTTTCTACCGAGTAAGTCATACCGCAGGGCGGTATAATATCGCCAACCTTAATTAACATAACACGGTACGGACTGGAACGTAACATGCTCTCGACACGCAGTAAAATGAGAGACGGAACGACGCACTTTAATAATGCATTACACTTGCGACTTCATATATAACGGGCAAATTGGAGAAATTTCTGCGCAAAAAGGTTTTGCCAATCGTGCGGGAGTTTCTTATTACCTGCGACTTGAATACGCCACAAACACGAAAAATCATAAGTTTTAGGAAAATCATCGCGGAGACCAACCCGTTTGATGAGGCGTGGGCGTAGTATTACGAGGAACGGGAGGTCGTGAAGATGCTTCATAACCTTAAAGGCCGTAACATACTGTTCTCTATCTGGCGAATGCAACAGAGAACAAGCACGGTGTGCGCACCGTTTATATTTTTATGGCATTTATATATGAATGACGCCGGAGAATAAATATCAAATTTTATTCATAGCAAAAAAACGGCTCTGAAACAGACCGCTTCAGAGCCGTACATATTCTTCCATCCAGACTTTAACTGTCGGTATTGGAATTTCACCGATTTATGCTGTATCTTGTTTACAAGATTCCGACTCGCGGACTATACCGCCGGTAGGGACTTTCACCCTGCCATGAAGATTTGTTTGATTGTTTTCAAGTTATACCGTGTAGGTCTTGGGACCTTCTGAAAAGCTAAACGTCTCTACTTCTGCAACGTCTATGTAGAAGATTTCAAAAGTAGGGTTGTCGGGAGTCTTGTAAATACCCTTGATTCCGGGGTTTTCATCGAGCGCGCGCGTTTTGAGTGCAATATCACTTACAAAAACCGCCTTTCCGTTCACCGAAAGCACCGGGGAAAAGTTCGCCGGGTATGTACAGAAAGACACGGCTGGGTTTGCTTTTATCTGCGCATAAACCGGCTTCTCGTTGTTGGTGCAGAAGTACACCTTGTTTCCGTCGGAAAACAGATACTGGAACACCCGCGTTTTGATCTTGCCGTTGTCCTGCGTCGCCATAACGCCATTGGGGTTTGCTTTCAGAATTGCTACATAGTCAATCATTTTAATTACCTCCTTAAAATTTTGGACTTGATTTTTTTGTCCTGCAATATTATAATAATACCGTAAGAGCAAATTGTAAAGCAGGCACTTGAAAGTTTCATAGTTACTTTTGAGAAACTATTGGAGAAAATCATATGTTAAAACGATATGACTTGCCGCCTTGCCCAGTAGAAATCGCTTTGACACTCATGGGCGATAGGTGGAAGATATTAATTGTCAGAGATTTGCTGACAGGGAAAAAACGCTTCGGCGAACTGCGAAAGTCGCTGACAGGCATTTCACAAAAGGTACTGACCCAACATCTCCGAATCATGGAAGAAAGCGGCCTTGTAAATCGTGAGGTTTATGCTGAAGTTCCACCGCGTGTGGAGTATTCCTTAACGGGATTAGGGGAAAGTTTGAAGCCAATCCACGATGCTATGTGGCATTGGGGAGAAGAATACAAGGCTAAATTGAATACTTAAAGTAAGCAAGGGCTGCATCCGGCTATTGATGATTGCTAGTGCTAACATTTCCGCGTTGGCGAGGCAGATAGCGAATGATTTTATCAAATTGTTTTTCTGTTATTTCCATACCTTATTTTACCATGTTCTATCTTAATTTGCAATATTGTTAACTGAATCTAATTTACTATACGTCAGCGGGGGATTTTTAATCCCCCGCTGACGCTTGTTAAAATACCGAAAGCGGCTCCGCCTATATGTTTGAAACTAAATTTCTGTTGAAAAATATGTTGTAAAGTTGACAAAACAGCAAAAATGTAGTACGATATTAATACTATGAGACTATATTATGTTAAATTAAGCAACATTAAAAATTCGCATGGAAGCGGACTTAAAACAAAAAAGCTGATGCGTTATACCGTGAATTGATAACTTCTCTTGCGTAGGAGGTACTGATTTTTGCGAAACAAAGAGCTAAAGAAAGCGTAATGTCATTTGCAGCAACGGCGAATAAAACAAATATTTATGTACGTCTTTCAAAATATGCGGGTTCCCGCCTAATACCGAAAAAAGAAGACGCTCTCGAGAAGTATGAAAAAGATGATTAATACTAATGCTATTCTCCAGTACCTGATGCAAGATCATCCGAAAATGTAAGAAGCAGCAAAACAAATGATAGAAAAAAGCTTTCTAAGGATATCCCATGTGCATACGCAAGAAAAAAAATGTGAGGTGCGGCTAAATGAAAATACGTCTCAGAGTGATTCTAGTCATAATTCTGACAAATACCATGATTATCCTTTTGAGTATTTTAGCCGGTACGGGTTATGTGAGAAAAAACATAGAGATGTACATAGAAACGGACATGATGGTCGTTGCAGACATA
>JAISVH010000067.1 GCA_031271685.1 Eubacterium sp.
GGCGTTTCTTGTCAAGGGTTTATTGAATTAATTTTAAACAAATAATTTTTTGTTTAAATATGGATTGATTGAATTTTTGAAAGGAACGATTTTTTTTATGAAAAAAACATGCGCTAATAAATATTTAGGATTCACGGATTTGAAAATAGACACGGTTGAACTATCCCCAGAATCTCAACGGCGGTTAAAAAAATTCGCTTTAGAATTGCGCAACGGAAAAGACAAATGGGAAATCATGACGGTTGATGAACTGCCGCTTCACCTTGCACTTAATCCGGAACAATTTTTAAAATGGAGTTTACATTTTACGGCGAATTTTATCACCGCTTTGTTTTATAGATTAAGTTTTTATATCTATGACATATTTCACAACTATTAATTCTTATCCCTCTTGCCGAAAAGCCGTTCCCATAGTTTCAACTTTGGCGGCGGCAAACTCTCAATCTTTTGTTGAGCGAACAGAATTTGACTGTTTTCATTGAGCCTTGACAAATTTTCAGCATGGGTTGTTAATTTATCTATTTGTTTTAATAATTCTGATTTTTCGGCGTTCAGTTCCTTAACTCGCTCTCTTAAAAACAGAATTTCCGCGCTTTCCGCTTGTTTAACAGTGTTAAACAGTTGTTTAACAGATGATAGGCTCTCAATAATTAATCGTTCGCCTACTTCTGTGAAATACGTGATACCATCTATCTTTTCGGTTAGTTTATCATCTGTTTTCTGTTTAACCTTGTTTAACCTGCGATAAACAGTTTGAACATTTACACCTGTTTCGGCGGCTATATCCGCGACACTCTTCACAAAAACACCTCAAATCTGCAAGCCTATGTTTTTTATACGCATAGGATATTAATTTATATTATAAAACAAAAATTGAAAAAATACAAGAATTTTATTAGAAAGGCGAAATTATGACGATAGCAGAATTAAAATCAAAACCAAACTGGGTAAACTGGATTGAATGGAGCGACCCGAAAAACCCCGAACAAAAAACGAAGCCGCCGAAAAACCCTTACAACGGCTATAATGCTAAAGCCAACGACCCTAAAACATGGAATACCTACGAAAAGGCATTATCGAAATGCAAAACGGCTATTACACACCGGCATTTCTGGAACGAAAAAGACGAAAAAGGCAATAACAAATATACAGACTACCCCGACCAGATAATAAAAGGCGTTGGATTTATGTTCAGCGGCGATTTAATCGGCATTGATTTAGATGATGTTTCGACAACACCCGAACGTAAACAGCAAGCCGATGAGATTATTAATCTTTTTCATTCATACACAGAAGTAAGCCCCTCCGGTGACGGGTATCATATTCTTATCCGGTGCGACACGTCCAAACTTCCGGCAGATTATAAATCAAAATATTATATGAATAATCGGGATAAAAAAATCGAGTGCTATATTGCAGGAGCAACGAATAAATATTTCACTTATACCGAACAGACAATAAACGAATTTGATATTGAAGACCGGACGGACGAATTAATTGAATTTTTGGATAAGTTTATGCGGAAAACAACGAACGGACAAAGGCAGACCGAGCGCATGGGCGGGCAGTCGGACGTTGATATTATTGATAAAATTATTAAATCTAAATCCGGCGCAAAATTCAGAGCATTATATTATGACAACGACATAACCGGATATCAAAGTAGAAGCGATGCGGATATGGCATTATGCAGTATTCTCGCATGGTGGTTACAGGGCGATTTTAATGAGATAGACAAATATTTCAGACTGTCGGCTTTAATACGCTCTAAATGGGACGAAATGCACGGAGCGGCAACTTACGGCGCAATGACGATTAATAAAGCAATTGACGGTTGCAACGGCAATTTTTACAGTCCTAAAGGCGGCAGACCAAAAAAAGTAAAGGAGAAAAAAGAGTATACGCAGGAACAGCAGAAAATTATTGATGAAATACCGGAGATTTACGGAAAAATTGATGATGAAAAAATCTCTATAGCCGCCGTCGCGCTTTATTTAAAAGAACAAGGCATAACCGCTAAATATAATGAAATAACGAAAAAAGCCGAAATAAAAGGCGTTTCCGGCTATAACGATAATTTCCTTGTAGAAAACTTCCCCGTACTTGCATTTAATGATTTGCAATTCGAGTATAACAAATGCAGTATCGACACCGTCCAGAATTTTATTAAAGCTATCATTATGAACAATACCTATAATCCTGTGTTAGAATTAATAGGTAATACTGCATGGGACGGAAAAAACCGCTTGCCGGAGCTATTCAGGATTATGCGGATTGCTGATGATGACAGGTTAAGCAAAACCTTGATTTACAAATGGCTTTGGCAGAATTTGAGTTTGGCACGGAATAATAAAGGCAAATACGGCGCGGACGGTTTACTTGTTTTGCGAGGTAATCAAGGCATTGGTAAGACTACGTTCGCCCGCAAAATGGCTTTAAAAGATGAATGGTTCGGCGAGGGACTGAAACTTGATACAGCTGATAAAGATTTAGTTATCGCGGCTACTAAAGTTTGGATTGGCGAACTCGGAGAAATCGAATCTACTTTCAAATCGGATATATCAGCTTTAAAGGCTTTCGTAACAAAATCAATAGACAGTTATCGCGCACCTTACGGACGAGTGCCGTCGGAACTGCCGCGCCGGACTTCGTATATTGGAACGTGCAACAGCGACGAATATCTAATAGACGAAACCGGAAACCGCCGCTTTTGGACTGTACCGATTGCCGAACGTATGGATTTGGATGCGCTGAAAGATTTTGATATTCTTCAGCTTTACGCAGAAATCAATGTCAAGGCAAAATATAACGTTCAAGGATTCAGACTTACCGAAGAAGAAAATACGCAACTGACTATACGCAACGGAAAACATGAAAAAATATTAAAAGCTGAATGGGAAGTACGAGATATATTAGCAGTTGCAGAAGAAAAAAAATTGAATTTTGAGCCGCTGACTGTTTCGGAGTTTAAGGAGATGTATTCAGTGTTAAGAAACTATCAAGCTGAACAAATAAGCAGGGCATTAAGAAAAATCGCGCAGACCGATAATAGACCAGACCTTATTCCAGAACCAAAGAAAGTAGACGGCAAAACTCAAAAATTAGCCTTACTTCCACGTACTATTAAATCGGAAACAGATGAGTTTTATTCAAAAAAGGACTGGAATAAGTAAAAAGTTACGCGGGTTACGCAGGGTTACGCATAAAATTTTAATATGCGTAACCTTATTTTATATAGGTAAAATGGACTATTTTTGATATAGGTTACGCGGTTACGCTAATATTTATCTAAAACTTTGCAAAAATAACTTTAAACAGTTTATAGTTTTTTATATGATATATAGGGGGAAGCGTAATAGCGTAACCGCGTAACCCACCTGTGAACATAAGGTAAAACCTAAAAAAATAAGGTTACGCATAGTTTTATATCCGCGTATACCGCGTAATCCGTTGCCGCCGTAGCCCGACAGACTACCCTAAAAAAGCACATAGACTATCAGATTTGAGCATGTTTTCCCTGCTCCACAATTTTGGGGAACAGGGTGCCGCAAATTTCCGGCATGGGTGATTGTGCAGGTATTCCTCAAACGTGAGGAGAACTCGAATCCGTTTATGCGCATATAAATCATCAGCGGCAGAAGTAGAGTGAAGCTATAGCCTTACATAAAGCGAAAGCAAGGCGGTTTAATTTGAGGGATATTTTAGATGTTTCGAGTGATTATAATAACAGACAAAGAGCGAATTGTAAAATTTGGGGCTGTTTTTTTATTGTTCATAAATCTAATTTTTCCCCCAAAATACAAGGAAAAACGGGCGGATAATTATGCAAAAACGTTGTTAAAACTGCATAAAAACCAAAAGAAAGACGGCGCAAAAAAAGATTTGGCTTAAAATGGAGCTTTTCGGGCTTTTTTGAAAATTTGCGAATTCCGCCAAACTTTTATTTTGCGGAATTGGACGAAATTTCAGCCCTTGACACCCCCGCCCCCTATCGGCACAGGGTGGGCTTTGGATATGCTGTTGCCGCACCGTAAACAGAAATAAAAATATATTTTCGCAAATTCAAAAAAATACTTGACAAATAGAATTATATGATGTATAATATATATAAATCAATGTTTTAAATCAATAAAATAAATTGAAAGTGAGGATTTTACAATGGCAAAGAGAAAAAAAATGATTCAAAAATCGTTATCCTTGAGTGAAATAGAATGGGCGGTGATTGAAAGTATAAGTAAAACATTAACAGGAACATCAGAAAATCCCAAATCAAATGGAGACGTTATCAGATATATAATTGATGATTTTATCTTTTTTAGTCAAATAAAAACAATGTCCGTAAAAATAAAAGCGGCGTATGAGCTTTATCGCGGTAGACTTGAAAAACATCAAATACCTCAATGGCTCAAAGAGAAAGATGTAAATTCGTTGACTTTTGATGATGCTTTAAAAGCATATCCTATAATGGCGGATTTAATTGATTTATTTCCGGATATATTTAGCGCGATAGATTTTCAAAGAAAAGAACAGAAAGAACGCAGACGAAAAATCGGCGAATTGAACGCCAAAGATGAAAATGGCGAATATCTAATGAAAACTGAACAAGTTGACCCAGATGACCCGATTTTCAATGCTCTTACAAGCTATTTGAACAATGAAATAGCCAAAGAAGGCGGTGAAAGCAATGAATAGTAAAAACTACTGGCAGACACCGCCAGACCGCGAAATTGATACAGGTAAAAACGTACTGAAATACTGGAAATCGGCGGGCAAACTGCAAATTTCAATGTGTGCATGGCGTGACAAGGACGGAAACGAAAATCACGGGAAAACAGTTGCATTAAATCTTGATAGTCTGCGAAATTGTCCGGAAGCGTTGGGATTGTTAAAAAATATATTCGCCGAAATTGGTTAATCAGTCATAATTTAATATCGTTAAGCTACTTTGCAGGGATAAGTTTAAACCTGCGTAAGTCGCTTTTTTTGTTTTTTAGGAGGTGATGACATGGCAGATAATAAACAGCCTACAGCATTACAGGCGCAAATAATAAAACTTTGGGCGGACGGTTTGTCTTCAAGCGCAATTGCGGCGCATTTATCATGTTCAACGGAATCCGTAAGGCTTGTAAAGAAAAATTCGGATTTTCGAAAACGCTTTTTTGAACTGCAACGCGAAAATGTTGCAGAACTTCTACCGCTTGCGATAAGTCGTATAAAAAAGATTTTGCAAGATGATGACGCTTCGGCGGCGGTTCATGCAAGCGCGGCGCGTGACGTACTGGAACGTTTCAACGTTCGCGAAAAAGATGATACAGCTGAAAGTAATATTAATATCAAGGTGTCATATGAGTAAAATCAAAGTCGGGGCGGCTTCGCCCTTATTATTCAAGGGAGAATTTATGGGAAACGCGGCTTTTAATAAAATATTCAAGGAAGCTAACGAAACGAAATGCAGATACCGAGTAATGTTAGGTTCGGCAGGTTCGGGCAAGTCCGTTAATATTGCACAAGACTATATCGTAAAATTATCCGACCCGAAATATACGGGGTGCAGTCTGCTTGTCGTGCGCGGCGTTGAAGTTGCACACTTAAATTCTACGTTCGCGGAACTAACCGGAGCAATCGACCGTCTGGGATTAAATTCTATATGGGATTCAAAACTCAATCCTCTGACTATCCGAAATAAAATCAACGGCAACTCAATTATATTTCGCGGTTGTAGCGACCAAAGGGCAATTGAGCGGCTTAAATCCGTTTCAGTGCCTGCGGGTAAAATCGTGTGGGTATGGCTTGAAGAAGCGACCGAATTGAAAAACACAGATTTTGATATTATAGATGACCGTTTACGCGGTAAACTGCCAGCCGAACATTATTTTCAGGTAACGCTGTCGTTTAACCCTATAAATTCCGGACACTGGATAAAAACGCAATTATGGGATTATGAAAGCAAGGACATTTTTAAGCACAAATCGACTTACTTAGATAATAAATTTATAGATGTTGACTATAAAGCGCGTATGTTGCGCCGGAAAGAACTTGACCCAGAGGGCTACCGGATTTACGGCGAGGGAGAATGGGGAGAAGTCGGCGGACTGGTATTCCCCTCTGTGACTATCGGTGATTATAAAGATAAAGAATTCGAGCAGTGCACTTTAGGAACGGACTTCGGTTTCAATCATTCTCATGCAACGCTACTAATCGGGTGGTGCGACGGTTCGCCGTATGTTATAAGGGAAGTCGTGGTAACCGAAAAAACCACCGGAGAAATTATAGAGCTGTGCAACAAAGCGGACATTCCAAAAAACGTTTTGATGTACTGCGACAGTGCCGAGCCGGACAGGATAAAAGAATTTAAATCGGCAGGTTTTAAGGCTTATCCGGTATCGAAAGAAAAAAACAGCGTTTCAAATCAAATAGCATGGCTTAAAAACAGACAGATATATGTTGACGGACGGTGTTCTCATACACAGAAAGAAATACAGGCTTATAAGTGGCGCAAAGACCCGATAACGGGCGAATATATGGACGAGCCTGTTAAATTCAATGATGACTGCGTAAAAGCCTTGATTTACGGGTGTGAACCTGTACGGAAACAGACCAGACTTAAAACTATGAACAAGGGAGATTTGGGCATATGGTAATTAAGACTGCTAAACCGCTTGATAATGCGTTTATTATTAAAGCTGTCAATAACAAATTATCCGCAAATCACCGTCTGCAAAGATTGCAGGATTATTACGAGGGTAAGCATGATATACTTTTGCGGAATTATCCAGACCCGACACAGCCGAATAATAAAATAATTGTGAATTACTGCAAAAATATAGCGGATTTTCTAACGGCTTATCTTGTCGGCGTTCCGGTTAAGTATGAGGACGCGCCGCAAATAATACTTGATACTCTGAATTATAACGACAATGACGAAACTACGCAGGATTTAATAAAAAATATGAATGTGTTCGGTTTCGGGTGCGAGTTGTTTTATACGGACGGGGACGGGCTTGCGCGTTTCGCAAGCATTGACCCGCGAGAAAGTATTTTTATCATGAACGACAGTATCGAGGAAGTCTTAACGGCGTTTATCCGTGTATATCCGAAAGAGGATAAAGATGAGGGCTATAATGTAACCGTCTACACAGATAAAAGCATAGTGCAGTATGATTTATCGTTATCAATCGGAGAATTAAAGGCGGCAGGAAACGAGCAAGCGCATTACTTTAACGATGTGCCTGTAGTATTCTACCCTAACAATAAAGAGCATACAGGCATGTTTGAGGGTATTATTCCGCTCCAGAACGCTTTAAATAAAATTGTTTCAGATGAAATAAATGATTTTGAGGGGTTTGTTAATTCGTTTCTCGTTTTGACGGGTTTACAAGCAACGCAAAAGGAAGATATGGAAAAAATGAAGCAAGACCATGTTCTTTTGCTTGACAGCGACAGCAAAGCCGAATGGCTTATAAAAAACGTCAATAACACGCATGTTAAAGAATTGAAAGACAATATAACAAAAAAAATCCGCGAATTAGGGTGTATACCGGATATTGAGGATTTAGGGAGTTTCGGAGCTTCCGGCGTGGCTTTAAAATTCAAGCTGATACCGACAGAAATTCAAGCAAGTAAACAGGAAAGAGTAATACAACGCGGCATACAGCGCAAACTTGAATTATTATATAATATCCTGCATATCAGCGACAGCACAATCGGTAATTACACAGATATTAAAATAGAATTTAACCGTAATTTCATCATGCTGACAGATGATAAAATAAGGGAAATGGAAGTCGATTCAAACCTTGTTAATTCAAAATTAATGAGCCCTGAAAGATTTTTGATGAAATACGAGAATTTTACGCCGGAAGAAGCTAAACGTGAACTTAAACAAATTCAGAAAAATGTAGCAGACGAAAGCGACAATATACAGCTTGTCGCAGTTTTAAAAGATATGCGCAAATTTTTATTAACTCAAAATACACAAGGAGGAAATACAGATGAATGATGAAAAAGAACCAACCACCGCGCCGATGAGCGAGGGGCAACAGCTTCCAGAAAACAATGGAAGCGAAAATAACAGCGCACAAACGCCCGTAAATGATTTTACAAAAGACCCTGCCGTTATGTCCTACATTGAACAGCAGGTAAAAGAGGGCATAAAAAAAGCCTTGCAGGGTACGCCGCCGAAAGCGAACACGGCAGACACGACAGAACAGGAAAAGAAAAGTTTTGACAAAATGACCTACAGAGAAAGACTTAATCTATTTAAAACAAATCCACAGGTATATAATAAATTAGCAAAAGGAGTGAAATAACATGCCAGTAACATTACTTGAAAACCTTATTAATCCGGAAGTCATGGGCGATATGATTTCCGCTGAACTTGAAAATAAATTGAGAGCAACACAATTTTATAAAGTTGACAGAACACTTGCAGGGCGCGCCGGAAACACTATTACGATTCCGACATGGCAGTATATCGGCGAAGCGGTAGACCTTGCTGAAAACGCGCAGGGAGATGTAACCGAAATGACAACAACCGATAAAGAATACACAATAAAAAAAGCTGTCAAAAATGTTTCCTTGACTGATGAAGCGGTTTTATCCGGCTACGGTGACCCAGTCGGAGAAGCGACCCGACAGTTAAGAATGTCCTTGCAGGATAAAATGGATAGTGACGGTATTGCGCTTTTAGCGGGTATTACGCCCTCCAACGGGCATGTATTTACAGCATACGCCGGTATTGGGTACGGGGATATTATAGATGCTTTAGACCTGCTTTCAAAAGACAACGAAGAACAGGGAATTAAAACATTTCTGCTATGTAATCATACCACAGCTAAACATATCCGGCAATCACCGGAATTTACCGAGTTAGGAACGGCATTAAGCGACCGCGTATTAACTACTGGTGTTGTCGGACAAATCGGCGGGTGCGCTATCGTCATCAGCAATAAACTGATTGATACGCGTTCCTATATTCTTACTCCGCAATGCTTCACCGCATTTATAAAGCGCGATATTACAGTTGAAAGACAAAGGGAAATGCTCAATAAACGAACTATCATAGGCGCGGACTGTCATTACGTGGTAGCTATCGAGGATTACGATAAAATCGTTGCGATAGAGCATACGTATCCGTAGGAGGGCATTACATGGCAAAAGCAAACACTGCGGACAAAAATTTATTAGTACAAATAGAACGATATTGCAATAATTATTTTAATTCCACTAATACTCCGGATAATGCGGAGCGCAATTATCCCTCTGATTTTTTAGCGTTGGTGTCAGAAATAGCGGAATTTAAAACCCGTCTGCCTAATAGAAAAGAAATTATAAGCGAAATGCTTGACGATTACAGCGTGACATACAACGGTAACACAAATTCATGGCAGAAAGCGTTTGCGCAGGAACTTTCCATTTACAAGCGCGTGAAATTCATTTAGCAAGCAATGCGGCGGTATATAACCGCCCTGCACTCTGAAAATTTAATAGACCCTTGACATTGCAATTGACAAAAATTATTCCGTATGGTATAATGAAAGTCGTACACCGGGCGGTGGATATGGCTGGACTCTGAAAGGGGGAAAGCCTGTGATTGAAGTATTCGCAATCTGTTTGAGTATTGTTTCAATAATAGTTACAATAGTATCAATCTTCGTAACGATAAAAAGCATGAAAAAATAGACCGCCCGTAGGAAAGGTTTGGTCTATTTTCTTTTGAACAATTCTATTCGAGTTTAGTCATTCCGCCTGTGTGTACCCGAGAGGGTGTAACGCGCCCTCTCTTCTTATTTATCGTCACCTTATTATATCATGTTTATTCATATTTGTCAAGATAAAAAATTATTTTCAGAATTTGACAAAAACCCCTTGACAAAGGTATATAGGTATGATATAATGAAAAATGTACAACACTTGTACAAGTTAAAATGAAAGGAGGAAACCATCTTAAAAACAAAACAAAATGATAAGCGCGTAAGCACTTTTATGCCTTATGAAATATTTGAGAAATTAAGGACAAACGCGCAAAAAAAAGGGCTTACAGTTTCCGGATTAATCAGAATGATAATACTGGAATACGTAAGCAAAGAAAAGGGTTAATTCTTCGTATCTTGGCGGACACAGAATTAACCAGAACCACAGGCAAGAAATGCCCGTTAATTGTTTATATTATAACATATGCAGGCGTTTCTTGTCAAGGGTTTATTGAATTAATTTTAAACAAATAATTTTTTGTTTAAATATGGATTGATTGAATTTTTGAAAGGAACGATTTTTTTTATGAAAAAAACATGCGCTAATA
>JAISVH010000088.1 GCA_031271685.1 Eubacterium sp.
ACAGCTCCCGGCAAGACGGTCTATACAGCGGGCGAGAGCTTTGACCAGACCGGCATGGTAGTCACTGCTACTTATTCGGATAATTCGACGGCTGAGGTAAACAATTACACCGTTTCTCCGTCGGGAGCTTTGACCGCGGGAACGGCAGCGGTGACTGTCAGCTACACCGAAGGAGATGTAACTAAGACGGTAGAGCAAACGATTACCGTTATAGAAATTCCTAAGTATAACATATTGGTACAGTCAGGCACGGGCGGCACTGCAAGCGCCGATAAATCTCAGGCGGCAAAGGATGAAACCGTTAACCTTTCGGCTGTTCCGGAAAGCGGCTATCGATTCATTAAATGGGTGGTAATAGGCGGAGGAATCGCCCTGTCTAACGAGACAAGCAGTTCTACAAGCTTTATCATGCCTGCCGGTGATGTGACGGTAAGCGCTGAGTTTGCGCTTTTACCTCCAGGCGAGAACTCGATTACCGTTACTACCATCGGCGCAGGCAAAGCAAGCTCAAATGTTTCGGCCGCCTCCTCCGGAGAGATAATCACTATTACCGCAACGCCTGATACAGGTTATAGGTTTGTGGGATGGGAAGTCATCGGCGGATTGATAACCCTTTCTGACGCTAATTCAACGACAGCGACATTTACAATGCCTGCTGCGAACGTTGAGATAAGGGCAAAATTTGAACAACTGGCGGCGCCGGTAAAAACTCTTAGTTCGATAGCGATCACAACTCCTCCTAACAAGACGGATTATGCTGCTGGCGAAGGTTTTGACCAGACCGGCATGGTAGTCACTGCTACTTATTCGGATAATTCGACGGCTAAGGTAAACAATTACACCGTTTCTCCGTCGGGAGCTTTGGCCGCGGGAACGGCAGCGGTGATCATAAGCTACGCCGAAGGCGGCATAACAAAGACGACAGCGCAGAATATTACAGTTACCGAGGTTATAACCAACATACCGGTTACCGGAGTAGTTTTAACTAGTAACACACTCAATTTGAGCGTTGGAGGCGGAGCGCAGCTTACGGCAATGGTGAGTCCGTCAAACGCTACAAATAAATCAGTAAGCTTTAGCTCAGACAACGTATCGGTAGCTTGGGTATCCGCTTCCGGGTATGTGAGTGCGATCGGCGCGGGAACGGCTGTTATAACTGTTACAACAGCTGACGGCGGCAAAACCGCAGTTTGCGCGGTAACGGCTACTGCGGTTTCAAGCAGTAATAACAATAATAACGGCGTTATTTCTTCTCCCGGCAGGCATAGACCTTCCGGCAGTGGTGGCGGCAGCAGCTCAAGCAGCGTAGTTGGAAGAAGCAATGAGAGCGGAAGCGTTTTGGCGACTATCAGCCAACAGACGGCAGAAAGAGCGGTTAGCAACATAATCAGCTCGATTGAATCCGGAAAGGTAAGAGAAAATACACCGATTCAGTTTGCAAATGCGAACATTATTACCGAACCTGCCGCAAAGGCAATAACTGACGCTAACGCTGAGAATTCTGCCGTTTCTACAACGGTCGTTGTGGATCAACGTGACATCAATAAAAAGGTAGATGTGCGTTTGATTTTAAACGCTTCTAAGATTGCCGGCGATGTCAACGTATACGGTTCTACAAAAGACAAAACGGCAAAGGCGGTTCTGGCAAAATTTGAGAGATTTTACTCGAATGATTTCATAACCGCTAACCTCGGGCAAAAAGGTCAATACGGTCAAACCGCCAGGTTAGTAGTAAATGTAGGCAAAGACGTGCAAGCGAATAATGTGAATATTTACGCTTATGATATTGCGTCTAACAAAGTGACCGAAATAAAGAACGCCAAGCCGAAGATGGATAAGAATGGATATCTGCATTTTGACATTGATTCGGGAGGCCAGATAGTAATATCCACCAGCGGAAAAATCTTGAAAAAATAACAGTGAATAAGTAAATTTATAACATCGCAGCGGGAGCCGACTCCCGCTGCGATGCCCCCGCGCAAAGACGCGCGTCGGATTTGTAACGAGTGCATACGCGTCTCGTAATAAATTTACGAAATACAGATTTCTAGATTTGTCGGCAATATCCCCCCAGTTTCAAAGAAACCGGGGGGATATTGATATTAACTATTTTCATATATGGGGCATATATAGTTAATTGACTTAGAAAACATCAAAAATAATGATGCAAAAACTTTAAATTAAGCGGTTTTGCAGAAATTATTTTTGTTTGTTTTCAAGTTAATTAACTATACTGCCGAAGATGTGGTTTTTTGTTCTATAAATTTAGATTAAATCGAGAAAAGAACCAATCATCGTCATGCACACGCCGCTCAAATTTTGGAAGACGCACTCGTTTTATATTTTCTGTGGTAAAAACTTCGTTGTATATTTTGTTTGCCATTAAAAAAATAGACTGTTCTTTCAAAAGCCGCTCAACGCGCGTATCGTTATAGTGACATAAAGCAATATACAACTTGTTGTGCATGACATCAGTCCAAGATACCTGATATGGCGCTTTTATGCGAAATTGATGCGAAACACAAATATTGGGCGTTGCGTAAAGCGTAAAGCCGTTCAGCCATAGCTTTATTGAAATCTCGGCATCGTCCCCACCGTAACCGCGAAAAGTCTCCTCATAACCGCCCACCTTCCAAAACGCTTCACTTCGAACGGCCCAACAAGCTCCGGAAAGTATAGGCGCTTCAAACGGAGAGACATGGCCATACATCCATTCCGTTTCCGTAAGCCGCCAAAGAGTCATTCCACACCCAACGGAACCATATTCTGGGTCGGGGGAGTTAATTTTGCTATAAAGGGGATTATCGTGATTTAATTCACGAAAGGCAGGCGTAACCGCATCGGCACCGTATTTTTCCATTACGCGCACAAATTCTTCTAACCAATAAGGTTCCACATCAATGTGAGCGTCGCAAAACACCAACATGTTCCCTGAGGCCATGCGCGCACCCTTATTTCGCGCATATCCATGACCCTGACCCTTACCGGAAGTTTGTTCATAACGAATAATGGTATCGGCAGAAGTTTTTAACCACTCAAAACTGTCGTCAGATGAGCCGTCGTCTACAGCAATAATCTCATACGGAATATTGGTAGGAGCGCGCTTGATAAATTCTATAGTTTGTCGAAGCATCGCCCCTTCGTTCCGGCTTGCGATAATAATAGACGCTTGGTTAAACATATATACTCCTCCCACAGCCATCGCCACATATTCTCAAAATATGCTGTGAGCAGAAAGTTTATGCAAACTTGATATTTTCTAAGTTAATTTATTATGCGTCAGCATGTCCCACGTCGATGAAGTGGCGGGGAACATGAACATGATTATAGATCGTAGTATTTTTTAAATTCTAAAGGATGAGGAGCGTTATTAACATCAAGCGCGTCTTTTCTTATTTTTTTAAGCTGACTGTTAATCAAATCCATACTGAACACGCCGCCGTTTAAAAGAAAATCGTAGTCTTTTTCTAAGGCATCGGCTGCTTCTCCAAGTGACTTTGGCAAGCTTTTCACAATCTTCTTTTCATCATCGGTAAGATAATACATATTTTTGTCATATGGCCCAAATCCTAAACTTGTGGGGTCAGACTTTTTTTGAATACCGTCAACAGCGGCCATTGCGATTGCGGCAAAGCAAAGATAAGGATTTGCCGTTGCATCAGAAGGTCTGAATTCAAAGCGCTTATCTTCGGGTTTTCTAGCATACCCCGGTATTCTTATGACTGAGCTGCGATTAGAGGTAGCAAAACAGATAGTTACCGGAGCCTCATACCCAGGAACCAATCTTTTATACGAGTTGGTAGAAGGGCAGCAAAACGCGGTAAGCGCTGCGGAATGTTGCAAAATTCCGCTTATTGCGTGCAGTGCGGTATCACTGAGGTTAGAGTATCCGTTCTCGTCATAGAAAATTGGATTGCCGCCATTAAACATTTGAAAATGCACATGCATACCGCTACCGCATTCGCCGTGGAAAGGTTTAGGCATAAAGGTTACTGTTTTACCATTTTGTATCGCTATATTTTTAATTAAATACTTTAATTTTTGAGATCTGTCAGCCATTTCTTTAAGAGACGCAAATTCGACCTCTATTTCAACCTGCCCCGGACCTCCGTTTTCAGAATGATGATACTTAACCGGAATACCATAATCCTCAAGAGTTCTTACCATTTTATTTCTTAAATCAAAGCTTGCATCATAAGGTAAATCCGCGTGATAACCCTTGTGTCCCATTACTTTATACCCTTTATTATTGCAATAATCATCGTATGGGCTATCAATAGTGTTCCAATCCGCTTGCACGGAATCAAGATGCACTTCGATATGGTTTATTTCATTACGAAATTCAATATTATCTAACACATAAAACTCAAATTCAGGGCCAAACAGACAGTTATCTGAAATATTCGCGTCTTTCATAAACCGTTCGGCTTTCTCGGCTATATAGCGCGGATCACTTTCAAACCTAACATATTCGTCGCTTATTCTATAAATGTCACCTATCATTGAAATGGTGGGGATTTCTATTATGGGATCAACAAACGCGGATGTGACATCGGGAATGAACACCATATCTGACTTTTCAACAGTTAAAAAGCCATAACTTGAGCCGTCAAATCCGATCCCTTTTTCTAAGAGATCTGGTGTGAATCTTTCAATCGGAATAGTAAGATGGTGCCATCTGCCATCCAAATCTATTTCTTTAAAATCAATCATTTTAATCCCATGTTTTTTCACAAGAGCCTGAATATCGTCAAAAGTGTTGCACATATAACTTCTCCTTACAAACGTATTTTAAATAATAATACCATAAATTCTCCGGCTTGTCAATGTTATATCAGTTTGGCTTTTTATTGCCTATGAGTCAAACTGCTATAACATCGCACAAATTGCGCTGCAAAATAAAGAAGAGACCCCAGACGCAGCAGAGGGTCTCTTCTTGAACAGTCAAAAGCAATGGAGGTTTCCCATCACAATTTTAATTATATACCATTTGTACGGTGTTTTCTGTCGAAAATTGTCGAGCAGTATATATTACTCCTGCACTAAACAGTAGATATTTTTACTTGTATATTTGTCATACCTAGTTAATTTCTCCTCAAATATCAACGGATATTATCGTCGAAATTGCCTTGTCTGACGAAAAATCCGCATAAAATCTGAAAATTTCTGTTTATGTGAACACGCTCTAATTTACTTCCGCTCGGCTTCCGTCAAGCACGGTATCTTCGCTTAAAGCTCCAAACTCATATCCCTTTTCAATAAAATAAGGAATTATGGCCTTTAGAGCTTCGGGGAGTGTTTTTCGAATTTTATCATCATGTAAAAGTATCACCAAGTCTTGGTTCGGATTTTGCTCGGAATTTATTATAACATTTTCTGTAATTCCTTCTGCGGAAAGGGCATACTCTCCAGAATCTTTTGGGTCAATATCCCAGTCGTAACATTTATATCCTATTTGGCTGAAACAGTCAAGTATTTCTTTTCGCGTTTGCATTGAACAAAGCTGTGAATTGCTACCTCCCACCATGCGGCAGATGCCCGGAAGAGTTCCGGTCTGTTTAAAGATAAAAGATCTTAGCTTTTTAAAATCCTCTATATACGCATCACTAGAGGCGTAGATTTTTCCGGTATTATGAGAATAACTGTGAAGACCCATCGAGTGTCCCTCATCTAAAATCCGATCATAAAGCGAAAGATCGATCTCATCCGGGCCTATCACAAAAAAAGTGGCCCTTATATTATAAGATTTTAGGACATCTAAAACATCTCCTGTATTTCGCGAAGGTCCGTCATCAAATGTCAGATATATTTTATGTCCTTCTCCGCTTGGTTTTATAACAGACAAACTCT
>JAISVH010000115.1 GCA_031271685.1 Eubacterium sp.
TGTTGGCGCTGGACGGCGGTTTTCAGCTCGCCACCCGTACCGAATATGCTTCGTACGTAAAAAAAGCTCTGGTGTCAAAAAGGCAAGTCCCACTTTCGCAGGCGGCTATGGAGTGTCTCTCCATAATCGCCTATAATCAGCCGGTAACAAAGTCGCTTATTGAGCAGGTTCGCGGGATCGACAGCAATTATGTGGTAAATACCCTTGTTGAGCGCGGACTGATTGCCGATGCGGGAAGACTGGACCTGCCTGGAAAGCCGATGTCATATAAAACCACCGACACATTTTTACGCTGTTTCGGACTCAGAAGTTTGGCAGAGCTGCCTGCGCCGCCTTTAGGAGAGGAGCAGCTGAACTTTGACAGTCTAGAAGAACTCCACTCGCAACCGCCCGTCTTTAAAGATGAAGATGCCGACTCGACAGAAGCAGATCCGTCTCCTGAATTTGAGAAAAATGCATCGGGGAATGACTCTGCCATTCGCGAGGATTATTCCTCTATTGATTTTATGGGCAGTGAATCAACATGATATTTTTATATATTATTGGCGGGTTATTTCTGTTGATAACGCTTTTTATGTGCCTGTCTATAACTGTGTCGATCAGGGCCGAGAGCGCTGGTGATCTGTTGGGAGGAAAAGCGGATTTAAAGGTTTATTATGGATTTATCAAAATTTTTCCTTTAAAACAAAAAATAAGAAAAAACAAAAAGCCGAAAAAAGTAAAGCCAATCGATAAGCCGATAATAAACAGTAACAGAAAAAAAACAGAAAAAAAAGCCAACCCAAATATAGACTCGGCCGAAGCGAAATCTGCCGGCGGGTTAGAAACTGTGAAAAAACTTGTTCAGTCATATGGAAAACCCGCGATTAAAATTTTAGGCAAAGTCAAAATCCGAGCGGTCGACATTATTTGCATCACAGGCAGCGACGACGCCGCTAAGACCGCAATCAACTACGGGCTTTATTGTGCGGCGTTTTATGGCTTTACTGAATGGATGAAGGGAAAAATGGGCGCAAAGGTGAAGCGAGTAAAAGTCGTGGCGGATTTCGGACGCGATAAAGATTATTTTAAAATGAGCCTTAAGCTAAAACTTAAAGTCGGCACCTTTATTTTTCAATTAATCAAGATAATTGTATGAAAACTATAGCAGCAATATTTTTCTTCTATAAAAAATAAGCGTCAAGAAAGGGAAAATAAGATATGTCAAATCAATTAAATGGGCTGTTGTCCACGTCAATGGAGAAGATACGCGAGTTGGTGGACGTCAACACCATTATTGGGGAGATGATAACTACTCCCGACGGGGCGACGATCATTCCGGTGTCAAGAGTCAGCTTCGGTTTTTCGTCGGGCGGATCTGATCTGGCCAAAGACCCGAACGTGTTCGCGGGCGGAGCAGGCGCCGGGGTAAGCATAAAGCCGCAAGGCTTTATAGTCGTTTCTAAAAATGGAGATATACGTCTTTTAGAATTTTCGAAAGACAGCAATATTATTGACGGGATAGTGTCCGGCGTGCCCGATTTGATTTCAAAAATAAAAGCTATCTTCAGCAGTGAGGAAAAAGAAGGAGAGATGTCCAACCCGTAAGTAATTCATAAACGTGATAATCACCGCATAAAATAGGACGAAGTATAGTAAATCAACATGAAAGCGGTGATATGTTTGAAAAAAATAGCTTTATTTGTTATATCAGCAATTTTTCTGTCCGGAACTATGATAAGCGCCGAGACGGCTATTCATCAACTCGATCAAATTTCGGCTTATAGCGCGATATTAATGAATGCAGACACAGGGACCGTCGTTTTTGAAAAAAGCGCGTATCAGGAGCGAGCAATGGCAAGCACCACCAAAATCATGTCCACCTTGCTTACGTTAGAGGCCGGAAATCTTGACGCAGAGTTTAAGGTCGATGATTACGCTATCCGAATAGAAGGCACTTCGATGGGATTGTTGCCAGGTGATATAGTGACTCGCAGAGCTTTGTGCTACGGTATGATGCTTCCCTCTGGTAATGACGCGGCTAACGCGGCGGCGGTAAGCGTTGCGGGAAATATCGGAGCGTTTGTTGATATGATGAATAATCGAGCCGCCGAAATAGGAATGAACAACACGCATTTCGCAAACCCCTCGGGACTTGATGCCAATAGACATTATTCTACGGCTTTCGATATGGCAAAACTGATTATCGAGGCGCTTAAAAATTCTGAATTCGGCACAATTTGCGGAACAAAAAACATTCAATTAAAATACGGCAATCCGCCCTATTTAAGGTGGCTTTCAAATAACAATAAGCTCTTAGACATGTATGACGGATGCATAGGTGGAAAAACCGGATACACTATAGACGCCCGCCGCTGTTTGATAACCGCGGCCCAGCGGGAAGGGGTGACCCTGATAGCGGTGACCTTAAACGCCGGCGACGACTGGAATGACCACATAAAGATGTATGACTATGGATATGCCATGTATGACCGAAAGATAATTGATTATGACGTGTCAAAATACAGCGTTGATGTCGTTGGCGGAGAAAAAGACTCGGTGCCAGTGGAATTGGCGGAACCGCTTTATGTTAACTTGTTGGAATCTGAAATGGCAATGGTAGAAATAAAAGTAAGCCCTTTACCTTTTTTATACGGGGGATTTGAAAAAGGCGAATTTGCAGGAAATCTTGTGTTTTATTATAATGGAAGCCAAATAAAATCGGCAGCTTTGCTTACGGTCGAGTCCTGTAAAATAAAAAAAGAAAAGCTTAATTTTTTTGAAAAATGCTTGCAGTATGTAATTAATTTATTTTAGGCGGAAAAAATAATGGATAATAAAGTTAGGATACAGAAAATTATAGCGGAATCGGGCTACTGTTCGCGCCGAAAGGCCGAGTTTTTCATAGAGTCGGGCGCGGTAAAGGTAAACGGTCGTCCGGTGTCGCTCGGCGACAAAGCAAATTCAAAAAATGACATTATTACCGTGAACGGCGAAAAAATAACAGGACAAGTTCTGCGTTATCTTAAAATGTATAAGCCGCGCGGTTATATCACCACAATGTCTGACAGACATGGAAAAAAACTGATAAACGATTTGATGGGAGATATAAAAGAACGTGTTTATCCTGTCGGTAGGCTGGATAAAAGTTCCGAAGGTCTGATTTTACTTACAAATGACGGCAATTTTGCTAACGAAATCGCTCACCCGCGCCATGAAACGGAAAAAGTTTACCGCATTACCATCCCTTCACCGGTAAGCGAAGAAAAAATCGCGCTCATGTCCGCCGGAATAGAGATAGGACAGGGTGAAACGACCAAACCCTGTGTAATAAACGAACTTGTTATAGGAAATCGTGATAATCCCAGAACGGTTCTTGAGTTAACAATAACCGAGGGAAAAAACCGACAAATAAGGAGAATGTGCGAGGCGGTGGGGCTGACGGTTTCACGGCTAAAAAGAACGTCTGTCGGCGGAGTTAAATTGGGTATGCTTAGGCCGGGAGAATACGCGGATTTAACCAAAGAGGAGTTAAAAATACTTAAGGCCGGCAAAGCTTTGTCTAATATTTAAATTTATTGCTTGTAATAACAATATTTTTATAGTATAATATAAAAATAAAGAAATTTTGGGGAGGTAGTGTTAATTTGGCAGAGGATAAAAATTTTAAAGAACTTTTGGAGAAACAAACTGAAAGTGTTGCCAGAACAATTTTAACTAATTTTTTTGATGAGTCTAGCTTTGTAGAAACTCGTCGTTTTCTGTCAAGCGAGGGAGAAGGCTGCGCGGTTGTGACCGGATACGGCTATGTTGACGGCGCGCCGGTTTATGCCTTTGCTGATGATCCCGACGTTAAAAGCGGAGGAATGGATAAAATTGCTTCGTCAAAAATAAGAGATATTTATTCTATGGCGGCAAAAAACGGATCGCCGGTCATCGGGTTTTATAATTCGAAAGGCGGAGATGTAAAAGAAGGACAGGCTTTGATGGCGGCATACAGCAATATAATCACAGAAAGCGCAAAAATTTCGGGAGTCGTGCCGCAAATTTCGGTGGTATATGGAGTATGCGGCGGAATAAGGGCCACTCTTTGCTGTATGGCAGATTTTGTTATTATGCTTAAAGACGCCGAACTATTTTTAACGCCTCCGTTTTTGGCTGAGGATAAGCTTTACGGAGCGGGTAAAGCTGAAAGCGCGGCTAAATCCGGCACGGCTAATATAATATGTGACGGCATAGAAGACGCTCTTGAAAAAGCGCGTTTTCTTATCAAGATTTTGCCTCAGAATAATCTTGAATTGTCAGGTAATGACGCGTACATGGAAAATACCGGAAATATAACCGAGGGCATTAAAGGCCTTGATATGATAAAAGCTGTAGCTGATTTAGAAAGCGTTATACCCATAAACGAAGGGTTCGGGACGGAGGCGGTAACATCTTTTGGCAGCATTAACTGGCGTACAATAGGCTTCGTCTGTGCTGATAACGGGCGGATTTCAGGAGCGGCCTGCGCTAAAATCGCGAGGTTTGTTAATATTTGCGATGCTTTTTCAATACCCGTTGTCACTTTCATTGATAGTGCGGGATTTGAATTGAGTAACGCCGCCGAACTTTCGGGCTGCATACGCGACACAGCAAAGCTTGCGGGGATTTATAACAGCGCGACTACTCAAAAAATCACAGTCATAACCGGCGAAGCTGTCGGAGCACCGGCGTTGGCTTTGGGATGCTTTGGAGCGGGCAGCGATATTTGTATCGCCCTTGAAAACTCAGTAATCTCTCCGATAAGTCCTAAAGCGGCGGCAGAGTTTTTAAAAACTGATGAAGCGGAATATAAAATTGATAAGGCATCCGCCTGTTCGGCAATTAGGGAAGGCCTGATAGATCGAATCGTGAAAACTGAAAATTTGCGAATCGCCTTAACTTCAGCGATCGACATTACTTCCGGTAAGCGGGAGCTTAATCCGTCAAGAAAGCATATTAACATAGTGTTTTGATTGAAAGGAACTAACGTATGAAAAGATATAGCATCACTGTAAACGGGAATGCTTATGACGTTATGGTGGAGGAAGTATTGGGCCAGAATACGGCTCAAAGCCGAGCTATGACGCCGACATCGCCAACGGCGCCTGCTTCAACGGAAACGGGAGAAACTAAAGGAGACATAAGAATAGTAGCCCCTATGAACGGTACAATAATAGACGTTAAGGTAAAGCCCGGCGCAAATGTGGAAAACGGCACTGTAATTGCCGTGCTTGAAGCGATGAAAATGGAAAACGACATAGTTGCGACCGGAGACGGCGTAGTAGCTACCATTGAGGTGTCAAAAGGGACTGCGGTCAATACCGGAGCCGTCATAGCGACAATTAAAACTCCGACAAGACAATTTTAGCAGTTTTATTTATTATAAGTAAAACCGCTAAAACACCGCGCAAAGCGCGGTGCGACGCTAGCGGCGGCGAGCGTTTTTGTGGTATTAATTTCCATAAAAACGCAATTTGCCGTATAAAACTGACAACCGCTTGATATTTTGCAGTAAATCCGCTTGTGCAGAGCGCTTGCAGCCTTTGCAGCATTTTTTGGATATTTTTTAACAAGAACCGCATATCTCAAGAAAGTCAAAGGTGTAGATGACAATCATGAGTTTAATAAACGGGAGATATAAAAGCTTGTTATAATTTTTTGGGGGATATTGTGATAAATGGCTAATGTAAAAATCACCGAAACCGCATTGCGCGACGCGCATCAATCGTTAATTGCCACTCGTATGACGATAGAAGAAATGCTGCCGATTTTACCTTCTATGGATAAAGTCGGGTATTATTCAATTGAGTGCTGGGGGGGGGCGACATTTGACGCTTGTTTACGTTTTCTTGACGAAGATCCGTGGGAAAGGCTTCGGATACTTAAAAAAAATCTGCCTAATACTAAACTTCAGATGTTATTTCGCGGGCAAAATATGTTGGGCTATCGGCATTATGCCGACGACGTGCTGGAATATTTCGTTAAGAAATGCGTTTATAATGGCATTGACATTATCAGGATATTTGACGCGCTTAACGATATAAGGAATATGAAAACATCAATAAACGCAACAAAAAAAGAGGGAGCTCACTTTCAGGCTTGTATTTCGTATACTTTAAGCCCTGCGCACAGTATTCAAAAATTTGTTGAGTTTGCAAAGCAGCTTGAAAATGAAGGCGCTGACAGCATATGCATAAAAGACATGGCCGGTCTTTTAAAGCCTTATGCCACTTATGAGTTGGTGGGCAGCCTTAAAAAATCAGTCAAAATTCCAATACAGATACATTCACATTACACATCCGGGCTCGCTTCAATGTCAGTGTTAAAAGGTATCGAAGCGGGCGCTGATATGATAGACACCGCTATTTCACCGCTATCTATGGGAACTAGCCATATGGCGACGGAATCGTTGGTCGCCGCTCTAAAAGAAAGCGAATATGACACTGGGATCGATCCATTGAAATTAAATGAAGTTAAGGACTATTTTCAAACGCTTCGCGAAAAATATCTGGAAAGCGGTCTTTTAGACACAAAGGTTATGGGCGTGGATGCAAATACATTGTTATATCAAGTACCGGGCGGCATGTTATCGAATCTTGTTTCGCAGCTTAAGCAGGCGGGAAAGTCGGATAAATTTGAAGAGGTGCTGAATGAAATACCCAAGGTGCGCGAAGACTCGGGATATCCTCCGTTGGTTACCCCAACTTCACAGATTGTTGGAACACAGGCGGTATTCAATGTGATATCAGGCGAGCGATATAAGACCGTTACTAAAGAATTTAAGGGGTTGATAAGGGGCGAATACGGAAAAACTCCCGAAAAAATTGACCCGCAGTTCAGAAAAAAGATTATCGGGGATGAAAAGCCGATAGATTGTCGTCCTGCCGACCTCATCTCTCCGGAATTGGACAAGCTTATGGCCGAAGCCGCCAAATGGGCGCAGCAAGACGAAGACGTTTTGAGTTACGCGATGTTTGGCGCCGTAGCCGAAAAGTTTTTTGAAAAGCGGCTTGACCGTCAAATTGGGATTGATAATGTACACGCAGACAGAATAAATAAAGTTCTGCCAATTTAAAAGCTATGGTTGCTTGTTTTATATCATTTTTAAAAACGTAAAATTTTTATCAAAATGCTATAAAATATCCCGCGTTCATGTCCCCCCATCTATTAGGAGATTGGTTATAGTCCTTTAAGGCAATACCGCACACCTCTGGCTTGCAAAGCACACAGCCGGATTTGCTAATCAATTCGTTAAACG
>JAISVH010000078.1 GCA_031271685.1 Eubacterium sp.
TTGCCATCTTCGGAATCCCTTACCCAACCGAAAATAGGATGCCAAACATACTTAACACCGTCAATGCGAGTGGTCTCATCGGGTTTCATCTGTGCTTCGGGCGGCGGAGTGGTCTGAGCCGTCGCGGTGGTTTCCTTGACGTCAATGTTCTTTTCTTCCATGACGGCGCGCTGCGATTCGCTGAGAGTGTGGACGGGAGCGAGGGTCTGTACGATTTCCTCCAAAGTGTCTGCGGGAATAGTGGCTTCGGTTGCGGGAGCGGTCGTCTCTTTCGGTGCCTTTTTCCTTGTGGTCGCCCTTGTCGTGTAGGTGAGCGGCGCGGTGGTGTCGACAGGCACGGTAGTTTCGGTGACTATTTCTTCTTTCGGTGTGTCAACTGGTATATCCACTTCATAGGTCTGAGTCGGCTCATTGACCGGAGTTCCGCCGGCAGTGCTGTCGTTAATAAATCTGATAAATCCAACCGCAAGACCAACGACGGCAAGCAAGCTGACGGCAATTATAATGTTTTGTGTTCTCTTTTTCATGATGAGTGCCTCCTTCTGTAGTTCCTACTATTATTATAGCGCGATTAACATAATATGTCAATTCGCAAAGTGAATGAATTTTAAAGGTAATTTTCGATGAATTGCAATTCTTTTTCGGTGTTCGGGGGGAGTATTCGTTATTTTAGTTCAAGTTAAGTTGCTCTTTTAAAGCCGTTTGTAATACTTGGGAGAAATTGATTTTTTCACGCATAGCCGCGTCATTTAACCATGCCGGAATAGTAACATTTTTGCGAATAGACTTTTCAAAATGAATTTTTGCATACTCATCAGCGTCTATCGTGATAATATTTACGAACACTTCAGCGTAATCATCATACTCGCTATTTACATCAATGTTTTTCATTTCAGATGGATGTGGCAAACTTTCTCCATCTTTTTTTGCAGTATAAATATATCCGGCCAAACAGTCAACAGCCATCGACAGAGCCTCCTCCAGCGTATTGCCGCAGGTAGCAAGATGATTTAAATCAGGGAATATCACTGAGTAATTTCCTTCATGTTCTTTATAGAAAATTGCGGGATAAGCAGATAACATATTAACCACTCCTTATTTATTTTAGTCCGGCTTGTTTAAGCACGGAATTAACAACAGCTTTTGAAATATCGCCTTTGTGAAAAGGAATTGTAACTTTGCCTTTTTTCAATGAATGTATATAATGCTGATGTGAACCAACGGTATTTTTAAATATCCAGCCATCTGCTATGACTATGTTTTCAAGTTCTCTGAATTTCATTATTTCACTTCCCTTTGTTATTATATAACAAAATGCGCATAATGTCAATGCGCATAAAAAATTATTTTAAAAGTTTTTAATGTGTATTTCACAGTTTTGTCCTTGCTTTCTTAAAAAATTCTTCACGGCTTAACCATGTTGTTGAGGGATCGGCGGCATGATTTTCCGCTTCAGATAATTTTTCATTGACATACCGGAAATGCAGATATTCTTCATAGTCGGCATAATCCTCGGCGTTAATTAAAACTGCCTCACCACGGCCTTGGTTTGTAATTAAAATTTGGTCATGCTCCTTTAAAGAGCGCATAATTTCGGCATAATTGTTCCTCAAGTCACGCGACGGACGCGCATAGGTATTATACATAGCTTTCACCTCACAAAATATCGTATCTAATTATGACTACATTATACCACAGATCCCAATATTTTGCAAGTGTTTTTATAAACTCTAAGTTTTATAATTCGTCCTCCTGATATCTTCAATATATACATCCATATTACTCATAATATATTCTTGAAAGTTACCTCCGCTTAAAGCTCCAAACAGCATTATTTTTTTGCAAAACTTTATAAATTCTTCAACGTTAAGTTCAATGTGATAAAAGGCAAATTCGCGCCAGACATAATTGGGGCAATTACTTTTTTTACATTTTTTTATGTTCTTTGAACAATCCCCGCAGCAGCCGCGTTCACCGCGCTCTTCGCGTTTGCAGAAAAGAGCTGTATTAAAATCTCTTTTACCTATAAAGGAGATTAACTCCCTCAGCGGTCTGCCGGTACGCTTGATTTTCAATTCTAATGACGCTCTTTTATAGTTTGCCAGTTTTCTTAAAAAAGTATCGTATGTCTCAGAAAATCCATGCCTTTTTAATGCCTTGACAAATTCGGGATTATCATCGTTTTCAGCTATTTTTTTATAAACCACTATCCCATTATCCTGTTCAGTTTTAAGGCGAATTGATAAATGAGTGCGGGTAAAAAAGCTGATATGACCTCTCTTCGCCAATATCCAAAAAAGTTCTAAAGTCTGATAGTTGAAGAATTCCCCTATAATGCGTAGTCTATCGGATATTTTCAGACCGCACATCTTGTCTTTAAGCATTTTTATTGCGCTTCTTCCATCAGAGTTTACGCTTTGATGAATTGAGCGGCTTTTTTTGTTATAGGTAAAAAATCCAGTAATGCGCTTTGTGCTTGAAATGACAAATATTATATATACAATGATCAAAACAACAACAATTATAGCAATTATCCCAAACAGTAAACAAACCCAAAGCACCCTAAGCATCTCCTTTTTTGCATTGATGGAAACTAAACCTAAAGTCAGAATATAAAAAAGATTCTGCCACTACCATAAAAAAACAGAAAAGCAAACTTATCGCAACCCTTACCCAAGCTTGTGAAACGCTCAGGACAGCTACTATAGAGCTAAACGTTAAAGTAGTGGGACCACCGATACATATAGACGTTATCAGCCATAACGGTCCATATTGCAGCTTCCAGCTCCATAAAACGAAGTTTTCATATCTCTTAATTTCCTCTGGCGCTGCGTCTTTATCCGCTAACGCATTTGCCTTTTCTTTGTAATACGGAAATAAAGCCTTTAAAATATAATACGGCGTAATCGCTGTATACAATAATATCACAAAGCTCAGCAATTGTAAATAGTTACCAAAGAAAAAAAGAAGCGATATTGCTATCACCGCAACAAAAAAGAAAATACCATAAATAAAAAAATACTTTTTCAGGCGGCCTATTTTACGATACCGAAAATACAACAACGGCAAATCCCGAAGTTTTTTTATTATTTTACGCCACTCACCCAATACACGACAAAACATTAAAAATATTATTATTGTAAACATCACTATTATAGCTATTAACATTTTTTACCTCAAATCCAATTTTAATCTATAACATCTGCGCCAAACGGCAGCCACATTTTAGGATTGAAATTAAGTGTGTATTTATATTGGTCGACATCAACACCCCTTAGCTGCTCCACCGTGTAAGTAACATTGTCGCTTAATCCGACAAAATGTTTTTGATAATTACCGTTTTCATCCTCCACCGTAATCTCTAATTGGTTATCCGAGGAGTCCACTTTAATTGAAATCTTTCCTGTCATTTGGAACAGCACATCGCCCTGAATACAATTCATCACAGTAAGCTGCCGCACCACATTGAAATTATCAGCTTCCTGTGACAAGTTATAAGAAACTCTGTAAGCCTCTGTGTCACATCCTGCGAGCGCCATTGTTGTCAGGCATACTGCCAAAATAATTCCCGCAATTTTCTTCATAAATTCAATCTCCTTCCCGCGTTGGCCGCGACCCGTGAATAGATAGGGTTCATTGTTCCGGTTCCTTTCTGTTTTTAAAAAAGCACATTATGCATCAAATATTTTCATATGCTAACCGTCCTTTCAATTACTCCGGCAAAAGTTCCACTTCCTCCATATTTTTCAATTCTTCCCACGCTTCTCTGTCTCTTTGCGGATAAAGCTTATGCTCCAAAACTACTTTATCCATAATTTCTTCAAGCCCTTTTGAAATTTGCGCGGGATGAACACTATTGGAAAGTATCAAACCCTCCCACATTTTCCCATTTAAGCCCCTATGATTGATGTTATTGCGGCACTTTATACCCACGCCGCCTTCCTGTTCCCATTGATCAAGCGACACATTATAGTCGTCATAAAGAAAGTCGTTTTCGCGCAGACCGCCTGGAACAAAGCGGGCTTTAGATTCTCCCACTTTAGTAAAAATCATATGCCCGGCGTCAATGTCCGGCAAATGCCGCCGAAGCCACTCTTGCTTTTCAGCTCGGCAATATGGCGGTTCTCCGTCAACGGCGCCGGACAGAATGAAAACTTCGACATTTGGGTTGGATTTAATGAAATTATTAATGCCGTCAACCGCTTCCTGAAACGGCTTTAAATCTCGGAAAAATCCTTTTTCAAACATTCTTTCAAGATAGTCAACTTCATCGTGGAAACGTGCCAGTGTGCCGTCTATATCAACAAAGAGTCGCGGTCTGTTGTAGTCGTAATTTGCTAAGTCGATTCCATTTTGCCGGCAATATATTACATCTCTTAATATAGTCTGAGTGTTATCTTTTCCAACCGCCATCATCTCATTAAGCAGATGTCCGGCTTCATAATTGGTTATACCTAGAAAACCCCAAAAATGCTTTGCCGGTCTTTTCTCATGCCAATATTCAAAATAGCTGTCCAGTTCAGTAAAATCCGCAATTCCATTAAGATAGTTGTTTATAAAGTTGTCAAATTTTATAAAGTTTGGAAGATATTGTCCGCTGTCCCATTCAATACAGCCGTTTTCTTTGAGCTTACATCCTGTCGCAACTATATACGGCGTAGGGTCTTGCGTTTTTTCTGAATTAACAATTCTCTTTAAGTGGGCGATATTGCCGTCGATTTGCAAAACAGTATACGTCGTGTTTTCTTCAGGTTTAAGTTTGTACACACTGCCGGCTTGTAATTTTGCCATAACTTTATCCTCCATATTTGTATAAAAATTTTTGTCGCAAGCCTTGACAATAGCGAATAAATCTGCTATACTAATCTTAGAGCCGTTAAGGACTGATAGTGCTAACCGATTTCCGGTGAACGCTAAGTGCCTTAACGGCTCTTCTTTTATCTCTATATCTTGAAGATTATAAAGCCTTCTCTTCATCCCATTTGGCGGGACAAAAAATTCCTCTATAGTTAATTTAGCGATATACGGCTTGTTTTTAAACTTAAAAATTCCGTAATATTTATGCATGAAAACAGTGTTATGCGCCTTATTATTATTATTTTTCTCCGAGATTGCGGTATCTAATAACACACTGTTTTTCATAATTTTATCCACGCAATAAAGCATGTTAAATAGTATAGTATTTTTATGAAAAACACCGTGCGCTAAACTGTCTTCGAGTCCCCGTCTGCTTATTTGAATTTCACAGTTCGTATCAGGATTAATTACCGTTTTGCGTGTAATAACTTGTTCTTTTATGTCATTCTTAACAGACTTAAAAGTTGCTTTCCTGTTATTTACTCTGACAATTTTTATAACGCTTTGCTCCCGCTCCCGCCAATCGCTGTTTCTCGCTCTGTAAAACGGAGATTTACGTCCAAGTTCACCATTCAGATTATCGGCAAAAATTTGTAAAGATTTCTTTTCATCCGGCGAAAGATTAAGCACACTTTTTCGAGGAGAGATATTTCTTAGTGTGTCAATATCCGATTGTGAAATAATCATACATTTTCTCTCCCCTTATCCTGCTTTTTATATTGCAAATCTTTTAACGCCGCTTTCGACAAATCACCGTACAACTGCGGACTATTTCCCGGTAATTCACAATTATCGCCTGGTGCGAAAGCCTTAATTGCCTTTAGAATGTATTTTGTAAAATTGAGCGGCTGAAATTTCGGTTGATGATCATTACCCGACAGCTTTAATTTTAACGCCTCGTTTTTCAATTCCCTTAAAACATGATTCCCCACTTTCGCGTATAATTTATCTTTCATTTTGCCCAAATATGACGTGATATTAAATTTGCCGTAGTTTGTTTTGCTGCTGTTCAGCGCGAAGGCGATAGCTTCATGGCTCGTCATCATTTTGTCATATTCCGCTTCAAGCAATGGATTATTGCCTATTAGCATATCGGTGAATTTATCCAGTTCCCGCTTATATTCCCCCGGCATAAACGAATAATAATTTCTGCCCGTTCGCGGACGGCCGGCGTAAAGCTTGCGAAACTGTCTTGCTAATTCAGAATTATCGCCTATATCGCCGGCCATTTCGTTTTTGAGAAGCCCCGCAATGTTTTCAGCCGATATTTTCTGATTGGAATACTCATCGTCAAACGCCGATTTAAAGCTTCGCTTGATAAAATCGCGTCTGATACTGTCATTCGTCTTCCAGTCCTGCGAGAAACCTTCGGGCAGTTCAATCTCCGACAGCATTTCATTGACGGCGCTTTCTTCCAAGTCGTTTCTTATTTCATCGCCGACCAGCGGATTTACAAAATTCTTGCCCACTTCCTGCGCTTTATCCCAAAATATCACATGAAAATGCGGCTGTACCTCTTTATCGTGGACAGCCGCCAAATATTCAAAATTTGATATTTTAATGCCGTTATGCTTCGCAATGCTGTTAACATGATATTTGATATATTTCTCAAAACTGATTTTATCCTCAAGATTTAATGTCTTCGCTATTGGGGTAGTAAATGACACCGTGCTTCTAAAAACAGTGTGACCATTTCTTGAAATCCGATTAACAAATTTCATCGCCTGGTCCATGTCAATTTTATAACTGTAATTTTGACCGCTGAATTTACCGAAAAGCCCGTTGTCACAGCCATCGGCCTTCATAACGTGGACGCGTTCGCCGATATATTTTACATGCGCCGCGTTGCTTGCCGGCGTATCCTTCTTGTTCGGTTGGCGGTGCCACTGCTTATATATTAAAAGAGCCATAACTTAATTATCATCCACATGTTTTAATTCGTTTGCGATGGTCAAATAATCTCTTGCTTTTAATATGTAATGTTCAAACGACTGCTCTTTTTGCTTCATATATTTATGCGCCCGTTTCAAGGCGTTGGCGAGTATATTTTCAAAATCCGCCTCATCTGCGCACACATCAGACAACATGCAAATACACGCGAACATACAAATTGACGAAGCTTCGGTTGACTTTAAAATTAGCCGGATTATTCTGTCAATCGGGGCGTTGATAGTCGTTTCAATTTCCTCGCGGATATATCCCCGGATCACATCCTGCTCACTCGTATATGATTCAACCGTCAAACCTTTTTGAACCAACTGGCGAATAAGCTCGGACTGGGTAATGTGTTTGCTTGCCGCGAGTTTTCTCAGGCTTTCGAGCATATTGTTTGAGAGGGTGACTGAAAATTTCTGATTTAAATTTTTGCCCATATTTACTCCATAAAAATACTTCCATTCAAATTGAACGTAAGTGTGTTTTTGTTTTTGTCAACGTCCATTCAAATTGAGTGGAAGTGTTTACTTAAAAAATTCAATGCTTACGTTGAAAACATCCGCGATATCGCAAATCATTCTAAAGCTAGGATTTTTATTTTTCCCACTTTCAATCCCGTGAATCGTGGACACAGTTCGGCTAGCCCGACGCGCAAGCTCGGCAAGCGACATACACTTTTCTGTTCTTAATTGTCTGATTTTATCACCTATCATATTGACTTTCCTTTCGTTATATGATAAAATATTTTCAAGAAACAACAAGGAGTTTACAAAATGGTTGATTTTATTTCTGAAAATAAGGAAATATTTATTGCTGCCCTTTCATCAGCAATTGCACTTGTAACTATTCTATACCCAATGTGGCGCAAGGAACACATACATATATGGGAAGAGCGTTATTATAAAGTAATATTTCCAATTTATGACTTATTAGAGCCTTATTTGTATAATAAGGAAACTCCAAAACATATCATTGATGAAATGATGAATATCTTAAATCATAATAGAGCCATTGCTGGAAGTAAGCTTTTATACTTGGCCTCTATGAGTTATGATGATTATGACAACTATAAAAAAGTCTGCAGTCATATATCTTACCATTACGATAAATTATGCATTTTTCTTCATTTACCGAAACGAACAATATCATATATTTTGCAAAGGAAACAGTATGCGGATCGCTCATCTCGAAACATGTATCGTATTTTACGTGTGCTTAGAGTAATTCTTATTATTGAGTTAGCTTTTGTTGCAATTATACTTTTGTTTCTTCTATTTCTTTTGTTGCTTGCATTTTTTAATCAATAACCGTCAGTTATCTTTAAATAAGACAATGCCAATATTGTACCCATGATTATACTGTATAATATTGTGAAAATATCATTCTTATAAACCGCTGAAGAATACAAAGAGAAAACAAAACCGCCGATTATTAACGCATATATAAAACCCCAAAGCAATTTTCCTTTTAACTCATAATATTTTGAGCAAACTTTTTTCATGCAATCCTCCACTAACATCAAACCAAATTGGACATATGTTTTTAATTCAAGTTTAAACGCTTCAGTTCAAATAATTCCCCCTCGAACCCAAGAGAACCCCGAAACCCGACTGCGGTGCAGTCGGTAACCCCCGTTGAAGCCTTTGGCTTCAAGCTGTCAGGTAGACGGGGGAACCCGTCTATTCTTGTCCTCAGAACCCCCGCTCGCTTCGCTCGCGTGGTCTTCGGCTTCCCTTAAAAGTACCCTTTTGGAAAACCGAAAGAAAAAATCAGGCAAGCTCCAGCTGTCTCTCAGGCGGCGGTTCGCTTCTGCTTTCTATCGGCTCGTCGGTTTTCCAATGCTTTAAAACCTCGCCAAATTCACAGCCGTGTTCGTTCATCAAACTTTTCGCTTCGATAAGGTCGTCGTTATAATCCTTGCCGCGCGGAAATTTAACTTTAACGTTATAACCGCCGCCAAACTTTTCCTTGATTTTAGCGGCGGTCTTTTTGCCGGCCTTGTCATTGTCAAGGCAAACCCAAATCTCGTTATAGCAATCCGGATGGTCTGCAAGGTGCTGTTCAAGCGCCGGAATAAAGCAGCCGCCCAGACTAAGCCGCGTATCCGCTTTCCAGTCCAGCCCCGACATCTTCGCGAGTGAAGCGTGGCTCATGGCGTCAATTGGACTTTCGAAAACCTTTAGCACACTGGAATTGCCGTTTATGGCAAAGCCGAATTTTTTATCCGAGCCGCCGGCTTCGCCCCGGTATTTGGCATCGCCCGTGCCGCGAATTGTGCAGTATTTAGCTTCGCCGCTCTTGTCAAACCCGACGAAGCAGCAATTACGACGGTCGGCTTCCTGAAATATGCTGCCGTTATTAAAAAGGTCGGACACGATTTCTTTATCTATTCCGCGTTTTTGGAGCAAATAGGCGTACGCATTGCTCGGCTTCGTCTTTTTTGGCAAAACAAAATCCGCTTTTTTCGGCTCCTCATATTTCTGATTGGAGAGCCGCCGCTGATGTTCAGTGAATTTGCCGTTCAGCACATTATCGTTAATCCAGTCAAGAGCCTTGCCGTGGTTAAGGTCTAGAACTTTCATAACAAGGTCGATTGCCCGGCCTTTGTCGCCGGTGGTAAATTGATAAAACCCCGAGCCTGATTTCCAGACATACAGACCGTCGCTGTCCTTAAGATGAAACGCTTTTTTGTCGGTATTGTTTTCATCTATTGCAAAGCCAAGCGCTAACGCCGTATCAACACAATTTACGTTCGTAATATTTTTCCACTGATCGTCTGAATATTTGCCCATTTTGCTCCCCTTTACAAAAAAATACTCCCAGCCAAATTGGCTGAAAGTATAGTAAATTAACTTCAATTCAAATTGAATATAAGTTGTTATTTTTTCATGGATTTTAAGTGCTTCTCAACATACGATGGAATATTATCTCTTATTACAATAAATAAAGATAAAATTAGCGATGAAAAATATAATCCGAACAGCATAAAAATCACTCTGTCGGTATATGGCAACGTCATAACAATGATAAGCGCAAAATAAACCGTCATACTTACCGCGATAATAACAGCGAGAATGAGCAAGAGCCAATAAAGCTTTTTAGCTGACATGCTGTATTTAAGCTTTGCAATATTCAAAATTTTACGGTCATAGAGCAAATTTACACTTGGCTTTCGCTCGAAGCTGCTGCCGGGCAAGTCTACGCCCGGCGGCAAAAGTATTATGCGATTTTCATGAATGCCGGGACTATTAACAATAGTAAATTTTATTTCTATTAGTGTTCCGCAATTAATGTCTCCCATAGGAATAACAACAGGATTTGAATTTGAATTTCTAATATTTCCAAACAAAAAGTCTTTTGCAGTTATTTCTTTCATGCTCATATTTTGTATGATCGTTTCACTGGTCGCCACAATCCGAATTCCTTCAAATCCAAAATCACTATAAAAAACATCCCTTAAAATTGAATTGTTCCATAGCAAAATAGTGGCGCGGCATCTGTCTTTTTTAGGATCGTCAATTAATATAATTGAATAAAGCCTTTTCTTTATGAGCTTTTTCATCAGCCACGATATGAAAAGAACAAGCAGACTGCAAACCGCCGTTTCCAAAAAATTCATTTTAAACTCCCATGCTATCAGCGGAGTAATAAAAACTGCCAAAAACCAATAGCTGTCATATTTTTCCATTTTCCACCTCATTATACTATATTCTGATTAAAAATGCAAGGTTTTTAAAATAAATAATCAGCTTGATAACCTATATTCAATTTGAACACAAGTGTGTTTTTTTGTATCAACTTACATTCAATTTGAATAAAAGTCACTTTTCACATTTCCGGCGCTTCAATTATAGCTTCCTTTTCTTCGCCAAATTCAAGCTCCATATTGATTTGCTGCTGCCTTTCAAGAAGAGAATTAAGCTCGTCTTCATGCTCAAACGCTTTTGACAATTGACTCGAAGCGGCGTCGATATTTGCTTTAATCCCTGAAATATGCTCTTTTATTTCGTTTTCTTTATTTGGCATTTTAGAAATAAGATTTTCAAGTTTTATCAAATTTCCGTGCCTTGATTCGCTAAGCGAAGAAATGTAACAAAGCTCGTTTTTAAGCGCCAAATTCGGAAGCTGAAACGCGTTATTTGCCCTGTAGAGTAAAATCTCAAATCCATGAAAATGTCCCAGCGATATTTTTTCATACTCATAAAATTCGGGAGTTTTCATGTGTAATTCAGCTATTTTTAAAAGCTTTTCGCCGGCCGTTTCTTTATCTGAGTATACCTTGCCGTTTATCTTAATGTGAAAATTTTTCAAGTTCGCTTTATCAGCCAATTCTAAATCTATATACAATTTCGAGAGAGCTTGGTTGGCTTTTTCAAGCTGTTTCGGAAAATCTTCATCAAGATTTTTTCTGAGTGTGCGCTGTCCGCTGATATAGTCATTTTTCAAAAGCGTGAGCCTGTCAACTTCGTTGTCTACTGTCAGTTTTTCCGCGATAAGCGGATTTTCAGTCGTCGCGGCTTTCATCTCCGCATAGTTTAGTGTGCTTTCGTCAATATCCTCGCATGAGCGCGATACCGGCTTCCCGCTAAGTATTTGAGAAATGAAAAACTGCTTTTTTTCAAGCAGCTGCCATCTGTAAGCGTCGAACGTTCCCTTAGTGCTGTAATAATTCACAAACACAAAATCGTTGGCGTTGCCTTGCCGTATGCCGCGCCCGTTCCGCTGTTCAAGATCGGCCGGGCGGTACGGCGCGTCAAGATGATGTAACGCTACCAGCCGCTCCTGAATATTAACGCCGGTGCCGAGTTTCCCGGTCGAGCCTATGATAATTTTAATTTCCGCTTTGTTAACTCTTTTGAAAAGCTGAATTCTTTTCGGGTCGGTGTCGGCGTCGTGAATAAAAGCAATTTCATCTTCTTTAAATTTACCGCTTTCAACAAGTGTTTTTTTCATTTCATTATACACACTAAAGCTGTCTTTTTTAGGCGTATTAGTATCGCAGAATATCACCTGCGCGCTGTCGGGAAATTGACTCGCAATTTCAATTACACTGCCGGCGCAAATATTCAATTTACTGCCGGCAAAATCGTCCGCTTTCGGGTCGTTTATTCTTCCGTCAAGCGCAACCTTTGTCATATATGTGCAAACCGCAAGTATATTGTCCTCTTCGGGCGAGACTAGTCCGCACTCGATATTGTGCGCCCGCTCCATGCCGATTTGCGTCTGCATTTCCTGTGCAAACGACTTTTCACAGACAATCATCTGCGGCTTTCCGCCGTACACTTGCGGCAGCTTCAGCCCTAAACCGGCAGTTTTTTGTATATCCATAAACTCGCCGAAAAGTGTGCAAAGTTCCGGCAGATTATGAAACGACGAAAACCTCGTTTTCATTCTGAACCCGTCTCCGCTTGGCTTAAGCTCCAGCGCCGCCGTTATTTTCCCGAAAACGCTCGCCCAGCTGTCGAAATAATCGATTGAACGTTCTCTGAGCGCGGCAGGCTGAAAGAAATGCTGCATTACAAACAATTCCGACAGGGAATTGCTCACCGGCGTTCCGGTCGCGCCGACCGCGCCGCCGCCGTTATGCAGCTCCTGAAGATAGCGTATCTTCATTTCCATATCGGTCGCCCGCTGTGAATTAGCCGACGTATTAATGCCGGCGACATTCGTGAGCTTTGAAAAAACGGCAAGATTTTTATAAGCGTGAAATTCATCGCAAAATAAAAAATCACATCCAAGTTCCTCGAATGTGATAAATTTATCTTTTTTAAAATCCGCCCTTAGTTTTTGCAGTTTATCCTCAAGCTGCATTTTGGTTTGCGCCATCTTTTTAACGCCGAATTTATTTCCCGCCGCTTTCTTCATTTCCGAAATGGAATAAGTGATGTCCGAAATTTTCCGCTGAAACATTTCTTCCTGCCGCTCAAGCGAAAGCGGGATTTTCTCAAACTGGCTCTGCGACATGATAACCGCGTCAAAATTCCCGGTCGCTATCTTTGAAAGGAATCGTTGCCTGTTTTTCTTTTCGAAATCCCGCTCCGACGTAACCAGTATCTTTGCGGTCGGGAAAAATCTCTGAAATTCCTTTGCCCATTGCAGTGTAATCGGCTTCGGAACGACATAAAGCGGCTTGTTCACAGCGCCCAGCTCTCTCAATTTCATTCCGGCGGCCGCCAGCACGGCGGTCTTTCCCGCGCCGACTTCGTGCGCCACAAGAGCGCACCGGGTCTCGACAATCCGCGCCACGGCGTCAAGCTGATGACCGCGAAGGCTCATGCCGTCGGCAAATCCTTTAACCGTGAGATAACTGCCGTCGAATTTGCGGGATACTATATTATTATAGTTATCGTTATAAATTTTTTCGATTTTCCCGGCGCGTTCGGGGACGGCCACTACCCATTTTTTAAATTCCCGTTCGATTTTCGCCTGACGGTCACGCGCCAGCAAAGTCTCTTTTTTGTTTAATTTATAAACTTTTTTATCGTCGATAATCTCGGCGTCTTTGACCTCAACCCGCTTTTGGTTGAGCGACTGCTCGAATATGGCGTACGCATTTATTCTGCCGGTGCCGAACACCTCGTCTATTTTCACGGAATTTTCTCTTGCCTTGTTGCTGACCGTCCACTGATTGAGTATTTTGTTGTAAACAACGTCAATCGCTCCGCTGTTTGATACGGGATTTATTTTATTATAAAGCCTCGTCTCGAAAGTTTCATACATGAATTCGCGGTACATTCCGGCGGGTATATACACTGTTCCGATACCGTATTCAATCGCGGAAATATTAAGATAAGGCGGCTGATTTGCTTTCAGAGCCTCAACGTTGCGTCTGAAAATTTCCGGCTCGGTATCGGCTTTCAGCATTGCCTGAGCTAATTTTCGCTTCACATCTCCGCTTAAGTATTCGCTGGCGGTCTCCCAGCCATCGTATATATCGCCGCGATATTTTTGAGGATTTAAATATATTTTATCGCCTAATTCCGTGATTATTTCATCAGGCTTCCGAATGCAGATTTTTGAAATGTAATCTATGTCAACCCTTTGCAGACGGTTCAGTGAAATGTTCAGGCCGTCAATCGCGTTATCGGCGAAAGTCTCGTCTTTAAAAGGGCGTATGGTGTCCTCGAAAAATATATCCGCTTTGCCGTACTGTGAAAAATCCTCATTTTCAATTTCAACGGACAGCAGCAGGGGAGAGCGCACGTCGTCAGAAAACAAGGCGAAATTTTTTCTGCTGTTTAAATAGCCATATTTCTTCACAAATTCATCGTATTCTTTGTTTAAATCAGCCCTTGTTTTTTCTCTTTCGTCCGTTCCCAGCCCGGCGCTTTGCGAATGTATGCAGGATTTAAGCGCGTCTAAAACGCGTAGCATGGCTTTTATGCGTTCCTCGTCAGCCGCCGGTCTGCCTGTTGGGTATAATTTCCGGCTTTCGCAATAATAGAGTATACTATTATAAATAGTATAGGTATAATCTTCGACACCGCCGCCGGCATTTATCGCGTCTTCCTGCAAGTCGCTGTCCGCTTCCAATTCAGATTCATCGTAAATTGTCGCTTCGGCGGTGAACGTGCCGGTTATTTTTGAAAATGCGCGGTCAAGCCTTTCGTTAAGATCTCCGCCATCGGGGAAACATTCGACCGAAAATCCGAACTGACTGCTGACAAGCTTTTGCGTCCCCAAGACCATATCCGGGTTATTAATAAAATATCGGTTTATTGTCCCGACGCCTTCCGAATAATCCCGGCTCACCCAATCGGGATAATTATTTTCATAGGTTTTGGGCGCGTCGTATTTTTTCAGTATCAAAAGGTCGGTTGTAACCTGCGTTCCGGCAATAGCCTTGAAAGCGTCGTTCGGGAACCGAACCGCGCCGAGCAGCTCCGCCTTTCCGGCAATAAGTTTTCTCACTTCCTGCGTTTCTTTTTCAAGCGTACCCTTGCTGGTGATGAACGCGACGATCCCGCCCGGCTTAACAAGGTCTAAGCTTTTGACAAAAAAGTAGTCATGCAATAAATAACTGTCGCCGTCGGCGGCATATTCAAGCCTGTGGTTGAGAAAAGGCACGTTGCTGACGACCGCGTCATATGTATCCGGCGCGTCGCCGCAAAATTCAAAGCCTTTAATGTTTATTTCGGCATTCGGATACAATTTTTTCGCCAGCCGTCCGGTTAGTTTATCGATCTCATATCCGGTGAGCCGCGAATTATCAGAAATTTCTTTGGGAATGACGGAAAAGAAATTTCCGGTTCCCATAGAAGGGTCTAATATCCTGCCGCCGGTAAATCCGAATTCCGAAAGTTTATCATAAATGCGCGCAATTACGCCGTGATCTGTGTAATATGCGGTTAATGTACTCCTCATCGCGCCGTCCCATTCGTCTTTGGACAGCAGATTTTTAAGCTCGGTATATTCTTTATGCCAGTTTTCGGCGCTTTCGTCAAACGCCTTCGACAGACCGCCCCATCCGACGTAACGCGCCATAACCGCCTGTTCTTCGGGCGTGGGGTAACGGCGCTCATTTTCAGTTAATTGTAAAACGCGGATAGCTTCGATATTGTCCCTGAATTTAGCCTTTTCGCTAGACGCGTAAAAACTGCCGGCGCCGCTGAAACGAAAGTTGACGGGAAGAGGTTTTTCTTTCTTTTCTATGAAATTTGAAAATCCGCCAGCTCCGTCAGGCTCATTGTCTGCGCCGCGTTCAGCAGAAGTTCCAATTCCGACGTTATATACCTGTTCATTTCCCGTTCCGCTTCCATGTCCAGTTCGACGGGCGTGAGCGCCGTCTTCCGGCGCTTCTGCGAGATTATGAATTTTTGCTTCCTGTCCGTTGCCCTCTCGGCTATCAGCGTGTAAATCCTGTCCGCCAGGCCGCTCATCATCACGGCGTCCGCCGCCGGCTCGCTCATTTCCCTCAGCATCGTCAAAATTCTGCGTTCCATCGGGGTCAATGCTTTCGGGCTCGCTATATCCGGGTATAGAATGCCGTCCGTCCCTTTCGTGTAAGTTATGTCGATATTCTTGTTCATGTTCTCGTTCATGTTCATTCCTCCGTACAGCAATTTCCAATTCGTATAATACGCTTGCGCAAACGCGGTTTACACCGTGTCCAAACGCCGGTATGTTTTCCGGCAATACGATATCCGACAAGAAGTTTTCGGGCAAATCAATACCGCATCTCGAATAAACAAAAGCCTGACAGCTTTTTATGAACGCCTCGCCGGCTTTCAGCGGAGCGTTCAGGATAATGCGCTTGGTTAGAAAATCTTCAAAATCTTTAAAATCCTCGCTGAGAATATATCCGAAATAGTCCGTTAATTTTCCAGCCGCAGGCTGTGTAATTCTCCATTTTGTCTCGATTTGTCGCCCGTATGTTTGTGATTCATCAAAATAATACCTTAAATTATTGCTTTTGTCAAGCACGGCGATAGCCTTTTCGCCGCTGAAAATATACCGGCCGAATTTGTTCCACACCGGCAGCTCCGCCACCGACTTTGCGTCCGGATTCTGCGCGTAAATCAGGATGGCCTCCGCAAAGCCTATTTTCCAGTATTCGGCGGTCGCCCGAAGCGCTTTTTGCCATTCTTCTGGCGATGAAATATTTTCTATTATATTTTTATAAATTTCCGATAAATGCGTTTTTTTATTCATTGTTTCCCTTTAAATACATATCAAGAGCCGCCTCAATAATCTTATTTATTTCACCGTCGGATTTATCTTTAAAGCACTTGTCATATTTATTAAGGTTTATTGATATTTTCTTCTTTTTCGTGTTTTTTGGATCAGTTTCTTTCGCTTCCAAAAATGAAATAATTATTTTATGGTCAAAACTATTTTTGTTTTCAAAGTGTTTTCGGATTTTCCTGGCGGCTTCCAAAGAAACGCTGAGATTATTTTCGCGAATAATATCCAGCAATTCCGCCTGATGTTCCTGACTTAAATATGAAAGTTCCACGCCGGCGTTTAAGGGCAGGGTTTTTTCGTCCACCATTTCCAAAAGCTTTGGGACAAGCTTTGCTATCCTCAAATAGCGCCTTGATTGCGACCGGGTGATCCCGAATTCTTCCTCAATAGAGCCTTCCGGATTTTCAGCCAAATCAGAGCGAAAGCCTTGTCTGCTGCGGCTTTCCCTTAATATCGCGATTGATTTCGCAAGCTCAGAATGGGCGAAAGTGTTTTTCCGGTTCAGGTTAGTCGCGACCATAATTTCGTCCGCCAGCTCGTCGGTGACGCTCTTGTTCGCCTTGCGGCAGGGCAGTGTGCCGATACCCAGCATTTCGGCAATCAGCTTGCGGTTATGCCCGGCGATTATCTCATAATTCCCGTCCGGCTTCTCGCGAACCAGTACAGGCTCGTGCATACCGAGCCTTTCAATATCGCTCTTAAGCTCTTCGAGGGCTTTTTCCGCCAGCGGCTTGAAAGAATGCCGCTCATAAGGCGTGAGCTTCGATACGGGAATTTGTTCCACTTTGTTTGAAAAATACTGCACAAATTGCCTCCCATTTGTTTCATTTGAATTATCCGTTTGGTCTTCGGTTTGATTTTCATCTTCCGCGACTTTTATCGCGTCTATTTCACTTTTTATCTTTTCGTTTTCTTCCTGAAGCTCTGTGTTTTCTTCCTGAAGCTCTGTGTTTTCTTCTTTAAGTCCGTTATTTTCTTCCCTTTGCTCAAGCAATTGCTTTTCCAATTCCGCAAGCCTCGCAAGGTCAACAAAGTTGCTCATAAATTATCATCCCTCCACTCAAAAATTTGTGTAAAAAAATGACTGATAGCAGTTAATTAAATTAGAGAACACCTAAAAAACACACGTAAAAAACCTTATGTGTATAGGTTTTTACGTGTGGAGGTTAGTGTATTTTCAATTTAATTTACTAGAGAACAGCCGCTTTAAAATATTTTTTCATCTTTCGGTATTGACATTTGTTGTGTTCCGTGCTAAAATAGTAAACGAAGAGCGGCTGAGTAGTGCCGGCTGCTCCCTTGATTCAATTTTCAGTTGAAGGAAGCGCCGTGCTATTCTATAGTGCGGCTATTTCTTTTTATGCGCCATGCATAAGCCGATAATGCCGACGATTAACAAAAGAAGCTGAAAAAGCTCCGAATATGTAACCATTGTCCGCATCACCCCCTTGCTGGGGGAACAACCGTGCCGCTCTCGCTTACTGCATAATCTTAGCATAAATTGTCTTTATTGTCAACATCATTGGACGAATTCATCAGCTCATGCGCTGACAAACTCGATTACAGCGGCGATAGGATTTCACCGCTGTTTGATTTTTATCTTGGAGGTAAGGTGAGGATCGGTTCATGCGCCGCCGCTCGCCGCGATGGGAAAAGATTTAATAATTTAAATCTTTTCCCTATATTTAAAAGGGGGGAAGCTATTTAATTAATACTGTTTTAACTTCATCCCAACTTGGTATGAAGTTTAATTTTCCTCATGATTATCAGTATTTTTAAGATTTGAAAAATAAAAATTTAACGCTTTTTAGATGATGGAAGCTACTTCTTTTATTGGTGCTGTTTTTTCTTTTCGGACTTTTCATCAAGCCCTAAAAGTCTTCGCCTTAGGATTTCGGCGTTGCTTTCCTTATGCTCAAAAATAGTGCCTTCTACGGCTATAGATAGCAATACTATCACCATAGAAACTAATATCGATACAACTATTACAATTATATCATTACTCATAAACTACTCCAAACGTTTAATAAAGATGAAGAGGTATCGGTTTTTGCGATATCTCTTTATTTAAGTTGTGACTTCATCCCAACTTGATACAAAGTTCAATTTTCCGCGTGGTTATCAGCATTTTCAATGTTTGAAAAATAAAAATTTAACGCTTTTTCAATGACCGCGCCTATTTCTTTTCTAGGTGTCGCGGACAGATATTTATTATAGCAGTCGCCGGGTATGCTTATGCTTTTTTGCGGTATTGTTTTTTTCTTTTCGGATTTTCCCTCAAAAACTGATAGTATTTCTTCCTCCGTTGAATTTCCTCTCCTCGATTCAGACAAAGCGCGAAGTCTTTCAGCCATTTTTAAGCCGAACGGATATTTTTCATCAAAAAGTACAGACTCGACAATTTGCTGTTCGCTTTCCGATAAATAAGATAAGGCGACCCCCGCCATAAAGGGAATTTCCTCGTCGTCAACCCTGTAAAGCAGTTCTTCCGTCAGATAAGTCAGACGAATATATCTTGCGACAGTATTTTTTGACAGACCGTATTTTTCGCCGGCTTCCTCGCCGTTATTTAACTTTGTACCAACTTGACACATAGTTGAGTTTTCCGCATAACCAAGCGGATTTAAGGCGGGTTCGACCATTTTTATAATGTCGCTTCTTCTGCCCTGACTGCCGTTCTTTTTCTTTAACGCCTCCATGTGGAATTTGAGAGCAATGGCGCGTTCGCTGTGCTTTAAATCTGAAAAAGAGCGCTGAATAAGGTTGGATTCGGTGACGATGACCGCCGCTTCCTCATCGCTTAAATCCTCTTTTATAACAACCGGCACTTCGTAAAGCCTGGCGATTTTAGCGGCGTTAACACGGTTATGTCCGCTTAAAATCTCGTATTTCGCGTTGCCGAGCGGCCTCACGATGACGGGAGTAATAACGCCCAAAGACCTGACGCTTTCAACGAGATCGTCAAGCCTTTCGCCTTTATACAGCTCGAAAGGATGGTCGCGGTATGATACCAAACAGCTTATCGGCAGGGCGTTTTGTTCGTCGTCCGGGCTAATATAGCTTGCGAGCGCGTTTCCGGGATAAGCCATTATTCACACCTCCCGCTAAGATTTATTATTTCTGCCGACAATTCTTTATAGGCCTGACTGGCTCTGTTGTTGGGGCAGTATTCGATAACGCTTTTTCTGTTCAGATTAGCCTCGCCGACTTTCGTCGACAGCGGAATAAACGTTTCGAAAAATGGAAGTGAAGCGCTGTAGCTTTCCTCAAGCGCCGCCTTTATTTCCTTGTACAGTTTAGTCCTTGAGTCGCACATCGTCAGCAGTATTCCGAGTATGTCAAGTCCGCCGTTTACCCGGCGCTGTATCTTTTTAATCGTTTTAATCAGTTCCGAAAGCCCTAAAGCCGACAAAAACTGAGGGCTGACGGTAATAATAACGCCGTCGCTGGCGGACAGCGCGTTAAGCAGGAGCAGTCCGAGCGACGGTGAAGTGTCTATTATTATGTAATCGTATTTTTCTTCGACCGACAGCAGCATTTCCGAAAGCGTTCTCTCGCTGCCGACTTCGGATCTGAGCCGGTCTTCAATCAGCGCGAGGGTGATATATCCGGGAAGGATATCAATATTGGGATTTTTACTGTGCTTGTGAATACAGGCGTTCACATCGTCCGGCAGTATGCTGTCGTTCAAACTTTTTTCAAAAAGTTTGACGATTGTATTTTTATCCTTTTCGAGATTTTCCAGCCCGAAGCATACCGAAAGCGACGCTTGCGGATCGAGGTCGACGAGTAGAACCTTCGCGCCCGTTTGACTTAGGGCATAGCCTAAATTCAGCGCCGTCGAGGTCTTTGAAACGCCGCCTTTTTGGTTTGCTATTGAGTAAATTTTCGCTTTTTTCATGTTAGCCTTCTTTCCGCTTTTTAAGCTTTAATTCAAGTATTATTAGCCTGATTTATCGCATAGAAAAGGACGGTGAGGCTAACTTCACCGTCCCAAGGGAGCTACCCTCGTCTATGCTGTTATAGTTAATTGACTTATAAAACATCAAAAATAATGATGCAAAAGCTTGAATTTATGCGGTTTTGCGGAAATTATTTTTGTTTGTTTTCAAGTTAATTTACTATCAAGCCGAAGGGCGTTTAACCGTTATATAATCCCCAACTGCCTTCTGACATCTTCAACATCGGAATGAACATATCGCTGCAGCATTTTCAAATCAGCCCATCCCATATATTTTGCGGTGGCATGAAGATTTTTCCCGCCGTTGACAAGCCCGCTCGCCCTTGTGTGCCGGAGCTGATGAGGATTAACGACCGGAATATCAATGCCTTTAAGAAAATAATGCTCGTTCATATCCCTCATGAAAACATCGAAATGCCGTCGCGCCCAAGTCCGGGGATTATGAACCTCACCATTTATATTACAAAAAACATACTCTGATTGCTGGGACAATCCACCAAGAATCCTGGTAAGAATATGGCTTATTGGAATAGCGCGTTTCCTGTATTTGTTTTTCGGACTCCCCAAAATGGTTTCAAGCTTTCCTGTCGCGGCGTTAGGCACTATGGCGGCGCCGTTTCGTATGTACACAATGCGTGTTGTAAAGTCAACATCTTTCCATTTTAGAGCGAGCAATTCGCTTCGTGATACGCCGGTCTCAAGTAAAAACTGAATTTCCGCTCCAAAACGGTGTAAATACGCGTATTTAAAAACAAGTGCCGACTGCTCTTCGGTATATATAGACTTTTCTTCGCTTTCCTTAGTTTTTGGGGTTTTAAGCTTTCTCGTGGGATTTTTTATGCACAAATCATTGTCAATAGCTTCATTAAACATTTGCGTTAGACAAGATTTGTGTTTCTTCACGGTGTCAAGAGAGTATTCACCGGCTAACATATTCAAATATTCCTGCAAATCGCTTTGCCGGATTTCGGTAAGCTGTTTGTTGCCAAAATACGGTATGATGTGATTTTGTACCGGATTCTTGTAACTTGCCGCAAAGGTGTTTCCTTTTACAGTCGGCTTAACCAGTATCAGCCACTCGGCAGCCCATTCTTTAAAATAGATTTTTCTTTTCCTTGCCATTTGTTGCTCCTTATAATAATTATTTGGGATAAAACCCGCATAATATAATAACAGATTTGTCGAAAAAAGAAAAATTTCGATTAAAGCATTGACATAATTCTTTGCTTATGATATAATGTCTTAGATAAATACATCACTTTATAACTTTGGTAAAGTTATAATTATGCCCTTGGCTTTTGGCTCTTGGCTTTTGGCTCTTGGCTTTTGGCTCTTGGCTTTTGATTTTTGGCTTTTGATTTTTGGCTTTTGGTTATCGCAAACACATAATATCTGGGTGTGGCGCAGATTGGTAGCGCGCTACCTTGGGGTGGTAGAGGCCGCAGGTTCAAGTCCTGTCACTCAGACCAACAAAACACCGCTCAATCATTAAGATTTAGCGGGGTTTTTATTTTTGAAAAAAAATAAAAATATTAATGTAACAACTTTTTGACAACTTTTATAAAGAATTATTTTTAAAAAATCTTAAATTATCTCTTCCTTAATATAAGCGTCCGGGAATCCGGCCTCTTTCAGAATCTTCCTCAGTCTTTCAGCGTTAGACTTAACCTCGAATGAACCTAACTGAACCTTATATTTCGTCTTTGCTTTACTTTCTGTGGATGTACGACTATCCAAAAGTCTTTTTACGTCATCACGAAAAGATTTCATGTTCTTTCCATGCTTGGAAAACCAATGTTCAACGTCGGCATGAGCGCTAGCTATTCCCAAAGCGTTTCCCTCTTTGTGGTCTATGATAAATGGCTTTTCGGGTTTAATATTATACTTTTCGCAAAGGTGAGCGCAAAGCTCCGTCGACTCTTTGTAGATTTTATTGAAATATATTTCGTCATCAAGCCCGTCCTCACAGATCTCTATGCCTATGTATCCTAAAAAATTCGCGCTGTTTTTGCCGAATCCGTTTTTTTGTGCGGTCTTAAGATCACCTCCGCCACAATGCCAACCAATCACATCCCACGGAAGCGTCTGATAGGTGGCGACCGAACCGTCTTTAAGCTTGCCAATAAATCCGTGGCAGCACATCTGAACGCCGCCTTCAACACGAGAGCGATTCCAGTCGTTGCCGTTGAGGTTCGCGCCCAACAATCCGTCGTCCGGCTGAACATACCTGCGTAAATTCGGATTATCCGCCCCTGTCGAGTGAAGCATAAAGCCTTTTACCTTGTGTTTTTGTCCGGACTTATAACAATCGTTTTTGGTTAATAAAAATTGTTTTAAATTCATTTTAGATCACCTCAAAAGTGTTTTTACAAATAATTTTTAAGGTGCATAATAAAAACAGAAATTAGAGCGTGTTCACAATAATCTCTGCTATAAGTTTCGCTTTTTTCTAAATATAATGCACCATCACTCATGCAACACCAATGTTTTCGTGTCATAGGCGGCGAAAATTAAGATTTAATTAATCTCCATCTTAACTTAATTGGCAATAATTATGCACATCTCAAATTAAAAAACAGTCAAAAAAATCAAGAAAAAGTTTTGAGTCATAGTTTTTTCGCAGATTTTTGCTAACTATTTTATTTGAGATTAGTATTATTATCTTTATTAACATTTATAATGCTTGCTGTGCCGACTTCACCGAAACCGTGGCTAGCGATAGAGGTCAGCGCCGATATGATAGCCGACACTGCGGAAACGCTAAAAACCATCTTCCAATTGATTACGCCTAACACAGCATTAGTGCCAATGGCTGCTATCGCCGACTGCGCTGCAGTCTTGACAGCACGTTCAAGTGTATCTAGCAAAAATCTTCTCATGAATTTTCTTCCTTACAACTATTCAAGCGGTTAAGCCTGTTGTGCATATACTCTTCCATATTTTTCTGCGCCTCATGGCATTTTCCGTTGCCGCCTTGCACAACTATGGCGTGGTCAAGCAGCGCAAGCGAAGCCTCGAATGCCAGTGTGAGCTTATCGCTAATATCGAGCAAATCGGATTGTTGGTTATTTGTCCAGCTTTCAAGATGTGCCACACGGCTTTCAATCGCGGTAAGTTTATCAAGTTTATCCTTTATTGGCTTTGTGAGAGTTTTAACCGCAGTGAAAACTCCGGCAAGCGTAACGATCAACGATGCTATCAAATGCCAATCTTCCAGACTAATCTCCCCTTTCAAATAATTATTACCCCTGTAACAAACAGCAGACAAAATATCACGTTTGCCAATTATCAATTATCCGACAATTGCTATAAACCAAGCATATCCACTATATTCTGCCGTGATGCATAATCTTTTTCGGTGTAATATTCCACTCCCGCAAGGTTTAATTGTTTTTCAAAATAGCCTCTGAATTCGTGCGGAATTTTCTCTAATTCATTTTGATCATATTTTTCAAGAAACTCGGTTGAAACAGAACTCAAAGCATTCAATAAATCGTCGGATAAATTATTAAAATATTTATCTACCACATCAATGCCTAATTTATTGATAAAATACGCGGTATAAAAAATATTAGCGCTAGCCGATAGCCTGGGGAGCCTAGTTTTAACATCACGAATTTTTCCCGTAATCGCCGCGTCTATAAGCAAACGCACACGCGCAGTTTTCTTAATTTCCGCTCCGTTGACAGGATAGTGAAACCAATTATCATTAAAAGTATCATAAAAATCAGGATCAAGCTTATGCAATAGCTTAAACACACCTACTTTAGAAAACCCCGCGAGCGGAGAAATCGTGCTTACGCCGTTTATCACAGGATTCCGTTCCGAACCATGAGCCCAAGATTTAGCCGTATCTCCCATTATTGCGCCGTTAGCGGAGATACCAATATCTAAAGCGTCGGCCAGAAGTAAAGATCCGACATTATAATATCCAAACGAATAATGAGGAAATAAAAATTCAGAAGCGTTCGTAACTACTACAATGCTTCCCAAAGACTTGGCTGTTTTAATGTCAATCAATTCTTCTCCTTTGCCATTTGTTGTAAAATTCAGGGCTATAGGTATTAGGTCAGGGCATAATTTCCTTAACGTTGTCGAGTCAATCCCTCCTGATATGCAAAGCGAAAACTTATTACGTATAACCGTTTCCACGTCTTCTAAAATATTATTGGCTTCGATTTCGGCGTGTGTGACATTCTGTATGTCGGTTAATGTCTTTCTGCAAATCTCAAAGTCAAATTTTATGTAGTCGTATTTTTGCATGGATAAAACCGCAATAATATAGGCTATACGGTCATAAGTGACAGAAACTTCGATATCTTTTGCCTCGACAAACAGGTTGAACACTATATCTTCGCCGCTAGACGAAATCTCATACAAATTAACGTTAAACCCTTTTGAAGTTATATTCGGCGTGCTCACTTCAAGTTGGGCCATAATATCATTGTTTAAATATTTAAGATACTGTTCATTTGCGTCATAAATTTTCATGTGAACTCCTATATTTTAATTACCCCTGTTATGCCTCCTTCAGGTTTTACAATAGGCATCAGTCTCCAACAAGCTTTTTCTATATTATAGCTTAAAGTGTACCACTTAGTTTTAACTCCTGTAAAGCCTTCGGTACCGCCTAAATTGTCTTCCGGTTTGGAAATTACTTCTGCCAAATTAACAGGCAGAGCTGATCCCAACTCCGACATATCATCAAGTTTTTTCTTATCTTCCGCGCTCATAAGGCCGTTGACCGAAGTGGTAGCGGTAGCTATGTTAACCGTTGCTCCTGTTGAAATACCGTCTAGCTTCAATTTGTCTTCCGCGCTCATAAGGCCATCTTCGTTTTTAGTGACTGTGGAAGGCATATTATTTGGTGAAAACACTCTAACGTCTTCATCATAAACACCTTTGCCATTGATTGTACATGAACCGTGTACTGCGCCATTTAAAGATATTATAGAATCATCATTGTTTACAGTTAAAATTATATTTTTTGAGCTAGATATAATATTTACATTTCCGTCCCCTTCCATCTTTACACCGCTGCTTCCGGATTGGATGTCGATGTAACCCTGTCCTGTCAGACCTATACCTCCGCTTCCGGATTTGATATTGACAGGTCCATCATAGCTCTCTATAGTTACTGCTTTTTCCGCAGTTAGAGTAATATCTTCTTCCCGAGAACTTATAGCTATGCTGTCATTTATCTCACAACCGGTTTTATCAAGTTTTTTGCCAATTAATTCTTCTAACGATTTATACTTTTCTTCAGTATATGCGTTTGCGTTACATAAAACATCATTTATACTCTTTCCGCCGTCCTGAAAATTGCCCTCCGATGTTAACACAGCGATGTTTCCAACCTTATCCACCTTTGCTTTTTCAGCGTATCCGTCGAAACTGTTTTCTACCCTCAATTCACCTTGCCCGATTGAAAAAATTTCCTTAAAACTAAAATTTATCAGGTTGCCTAGCTTTTCGGCAGGTATTGTGTTCGTATTTAGTGTTTTTACCGTTTTAACCGCAAAAAGAACTTCCGAGTTTTCAGTTCCGTCGCCCGCATAAAATCCAATAGTATTGAGATTGCGCGCTTCTTGGAGGCCGGCATTGTTAAATTGTAGCTTAATAAAAAATTGAGAGGTATTTTCTCCACACAGATCATATTTATCTATTTCTTTAATAAAGTTTTCACTAGACAGCTGTTCAAGTTTTTCAGCCGTCTGCGTGTCTTTAATTTCTTCCGTGCTTATTACGGCTCCCATTTGGGTCAGTTTCTTCTCGTTTTTTTTACAAAGCAGTATATTTCGTATTAAGTCTTTGCCTTTGTCGGTCAATACCGCCGCATTGTATTCTGCCATTTTATCATCTCCTCAATAAACAATTAATAATTAATAATTAGCAGTTAATATAGCAGCGTAAACATGGAAGTGGCTCCCATGTTTACGCTCGCCGCTGAAAACGGCGCACTGCGGCAAATCCGCAGTGTTTATAGCGACGGACCGTTAAAAATTTTTATATAAGACCATCGCTAATAATGATGATAGATACAACCATTATTAGTTATTAACTATTAATTATTGTCGGGAACGGAATCAAATTATACCCGCCGTCCGGTGTTACGGCAAGGATATGGTCTCCCGAGCCGTCAGCGTTACGAACAAACCCGGTATCTGTTTTTTCAAATAATACAACTCCTATAGATCTTTCTGTGCCGAGCGTTCCTTCTGACGTTATGCTATCCAGTTTAGCTTTATCCGTTGCGCTCATAAGTCCGTCTGAGGATGCTGTTGCCAAATTTTTTGAAGCATAATAATAGGGAAATTGTCCGCCAAGCTTATCGCTGTTTGCAGCGGTCCCGGTTATGCCAAGTTTTTTATTTAACTGATTGTGCAATCCGGATTCAGCTAATTCTGCTCGCTCTCGTTCATTGTAAATGCGCTCTGACAGATAGTCGCTCAAATTTGTTACACGTTCATCTACCCTAGAGGTATACTCATTTTCTATGTCAATCGCATTCAGCAAATCCGATATTTCAAATTCACCGCTTTCATAATCTCCGCTGTCGGAAATCACCGCAATTTTGCCGGGTGAAACTAGCTTTGGCACTCTGGCGTAGCCGTTAAAGCTAGTCTTAATATTTACCGTCTGATCACTGCTGAACGGAAAGACCATCTTGATATTCTTGTTTACAGGGTAATCGGACTCAGCGGCAATATCTCCCGCATTTTTATCGGTCATCACCGCGAATAGAACCGGTGGGTTAGTTCCGTCGCTGGCATACGCGCCTATCGTCTGCGCCGGATATGACTTAGCTAGACCGGCATTAGTCAATTGCGCCTCAATAACTAACCGACTGCCTAACTTGTCCAGGTAAAGCTTTCCTGAAAAAGTCTGCCGCAGGTTTGGCACCTCTCCGGCGCTTTCCGGGTTTGAAGCAATAGTCTCGCCGACACCTATTTTCTTCAGCGTCAGCTTGCCGCCGTTAAGCAGGATATTTGTCATCATAACTTTGCCGGCATCGGTTTGGATTAAGGTATAGGGCATTCTTTCTTCTCCTTTATACAGCAATTCCGCTTGGCATTAAAGTCAATTATAGTTAAGTCAACACCGTACAATTCATGCTTAACGGCTTTACTCACAAATTCGTATTTCTCGCCAAATTTCTTTAATTTTGCCTTAAATATCAACGGATATTCGCGGAAAATTGCCTAGTTTGACGAAAAATCTGACTGTACTTTGCACGCCAAAGCTGTGCGATATTGCCTTAATTAACTTAGAAAATATCAAGAATAATAACGAAATAAAGTATGTAATCGATCTGATCCCTGATTTCTAACCTCTAAACGATTCTATACACATTGTTTTCTAAGTCAATAATCTCCTGTATTGCCTTTCCAAAGGTCTGAAACAAACTGCATTCATAGTCGAAATCTACATCAGTGGTGCGATCCTTAAAGGTGTGCCTGATAATAAACTGCTCGGAATTTATAGGATTATCCAGTTCTCCGTTATCCAGGATATCCTTTGCGGCACGGTAAAATTCTAACGCATATCCGGTCTCTCCAATACAGGTTCCGGCATTAATATATTTAAACTCCCCGCGAAAATCTCGGTCGCTAATCATGTCTATCGACATATTTGGATGGTTGCTTTTGGTAGCCCCAAAAATCAGCTTTTTACCGTATTCCTTAAAAGTTTTGACAATTCCGGTAAGGTCTCCGCTAAGCAGCACATCTCCGGCATCTAGCACCAAAACATATTGTGTGGAAACTCTCTCTAGCGACTTGATAATGTATCCTATTTTCTTGGTATTCTTCCAAATCCCGCTAGATTCGGCATCATTAATAAAAGGTGTGTCACTGTGTTTAAGCTGCTTTATCAACATATTTTTCTCCGGAACGCTGGCGACCGTAACAATTGTCAGATCTTTTGGCAGTGTAACTTTGCGCGCACTTAGCTCGGCAACAAACGGCATCCAGTAAACGTGGCAATTTCCTTGAAAGTGCGCGGCGTAAAATTCCTTATCTTTGTGATTTAAAATTTTCATATCATTCTCCTTTTTTATTTTGTTGTTTATGTTATTTTATTCGGCGCTCCCGTGCCTTTTTCCAGCGTTATGGTTCGCTCTCCGGCGGCGTCAATTTCCAGAGTTGCGCGGATATAGCAAATACCGCTGCTCGAATAAAACATATTCAACGCCTTACAGCGATCTATAAAAAGAATGGATCTCGGCAAAGTGCTGCCCTGAATGCCAATTTTTCCCAAACAGGCCGTCAAATGTGTTAAATTGCAGTTACGTGTGTAACGCTGATCAATTTCATTAGAATTAAAGTATAGGTCTGAGTTTGACGAAATATCTCCCTCAAACCAGTCATGCTCTATATATTTATAGTTATATTCACTTCCGCCTTCGCTAGACAAATCAAATATCTGCGACAGTGAGGTTGGACACCCTTCGCTAGAAAACGGCCATAGCGAATTTTGGCTTCTGTCTCCCGGGATAAACCCGTTTATGCCGTTCGCACCATAAATTTCAATATCCATTATATGCTTCCTGGGGAGCAGCGCGGGAGGAGAAGTTACCTTAAAGCCATGATATGAGTCACGCAATACACTATTGACAATAGGAATATGAAACAACAGCGAGGTCTTCGTATTCGGAGCCGCCTTTTGAATTACTATTTTCTGTCTAGTCACGCAAGGAAATTTGATCACGTCAATCTGTGGAAGCACTACGTTACAGCGCATCGGTGCTCCGGGATAGCTTTCGAATGCGCTGCAATAACCTCCGGGTACCGATATCGTAATATCGGGCAGCTGTTCACAGGTGTCGGGGTCAATTCCCCTAACTGGTACAGGATAAATCATTTTTTTACCTCCAAAAACAATTAATAATTTATAATTAATAATTATTACCCCTGCAGCAAACACTCGACAATTATTACGTATCTTTTTGCCGCCAAACCGCTTTAATTTTTTCTTAAATATCAATGGATATTCTCGTCAAAATTGAATTGTTTGACAACAAAAATCCTACATGATATTTTGTCTACTGTTTGTTGCAGGGATAATAATAGATAATAATTTCAGATATATCCATTGATATCAGATGATTTGCCGTCTGACAGCGATAGATATATCCGCGTTCATGTTGCTGTCTCTTAGTCAGCGTCAGGCGATTTTTAATCCCCCGATATAGTTAAAACACTGGAGGCGGCTCCGCTTCAGATGTTGGAATTATTAGCTATTAGCTAAATATTTTACGCCAAATCCATTCCATTAAGCACATTTTTTCGATCTTCATAATCCTTTTCGCTATAGAATTCCACCGCGGCTCGTTCAAGGCAGCCTTCAAAATAAATTCTGAAATCCGCCGGCAAATATTTCAGAGTTTCCCGGTCATACTTTTCCATCCAATCCATGGAAATATTTTTAAGAAAAGTTTCTATGCCATTTGGAACATCATAAAAATATTCAGATACTTTTTTCGCTCCCAGTTTTTTAACCAGATAATAGGTATAAAGACGGTGATCATTCCACGATGTCATCGGCATTACCCAATCTGATTCTCGTTCTTTGCCGGTTGACACCATATCTAAAAGCAATCGGGTTCGCGCGGCCGTACAAGCGTTAAGGTCGTGCCGGTTGTATTCAAACCAGTCGGACATCAGCTCATCATAAAGCCCCGGATCAAGTCTATAAAGCAGCTTATGAACTCCCGCCTTAGTAAATCCCAAAAATGGATATGCCATTTTAACTCCATATATATTGGTTTTAGCAGCTTCAATAGTTTCTAAAAACGCTTGTGTGTCGCCTTTTAAAAATGTCCACCAATCCTTACCGTCACACATTAGCTTTGCATTTGCGGCAACTGATATGTTGTAAGCGTCCGCTAGCAAAATACTGCCAATGTTGAAATAACCATTGCTAAAATGCGGAAAAACATAATCAGAAATGTTCGTTTCAACAGAAATGCCGCCTAATTTACGGTGCATTTTTCTCGCGGCAAGCTCGCCTGGCGATGGAGAGTCGAACTCTAGCGATACCGGCGTAAGGCCGGGACATAATCTGAAAAGCGCGGCACTGTCCAGGCCTCCGGAGAGGTTTATAGCAAAATTATGCTGATATAATGCTTCTCCAAGGCACGAGCTGTCTCCAACCAGACTTAAAGCTTGCCGAGTGTCTCCAAGATTAAAATCATTCATATTTTCCGTCACCGAAGCAGCCGTAACAGTTGCTCCGGTTATTTTCTCGATACGCTTAAGAGCTTGCCGCGAAACCTCAAAATCAAAGAATATAAATACGTATTTTCTCAACACTAAAGCTGCGATCATATATGCAGCTTGATCGTTGTTAACAAAACCCGACAACATCTTTGGTTCTTCCGCCTTAATACGAAATGACAAATTCAAATAATCCTGCCGCGATCCGGACGGACTATTGACCGTCTCGATAAGCTTTATAAATAACTCGTTATTATCAAATTCCGGAGGGCAGACTTTAACCGATGCCAAGACCTTTCGAGATAAAAATTTTGACTTATACTCGTTGTTCGCACAATACACTTTTCCCATTTTTACCCTCAAATAATTCAAACATCTGCGACGGAGCCACTTTCGTTGTTTTATATCAAATTGTGTTTTTATGGAAACGAACGCCACAAAACCGCTCGCCGCCGATAGCGGGCTTACCTTACTGCAAAGACCGTTGCTTAAAAACACTTTAGTGTTTTTAAATTGACTGACTATATATTAGTTATTGACCGTTCTCCGCTCCTTGTTTATCAAATCAACAGCTGTCATCAACGGAGCCTTACCTTGTGCCTGCCTGATAAACGCCGGGATGTCTTTATTCAGGCAATGGCTGTCATAATAAGGTTTATCAGCATAAACAAATGTGTGGCTGCTTCCCATACGACGATCCATAATAAATATCTCTCTAAGCTCAGAGTAGCATATTCCGTAATTAGTGGCAACGTCGGCAAACTCATTGCAGAAAGTGACCTTAAGTGCTAAAAAGCAGTTTTCCATATATTTAGCAAGTTCGGCGGTTTTAGCATCGGTGAAACGGATAATAAAACCGCCGTTCTTAACTTTATAGTAGAGCTGCGCGACTTTTTCCGCCGCCCCTACACACCCGCCTAAAATCAAAAATTCGGAGCTTGACTCTGAATGTTGCGTAGTCCCATAATATTCCGGTGACAATATAATGTTTTTATTATATTTATTAATTAAATAATCCGTTGTACCAACAGGCACAGCGGATTTTAAAATTATGATATCTGCGTTGATTTTGCTCGTCGCGTCTTCTACCGCCGAAATATCTGCGCTACCGTCCGGCATCATATCAGTGGGAACGCAGATAAAAGCATAATTATAATCTGTGCCTTTAAGCTCTTTATATCTCTCAATGAACGGGTCATAAATATCTATCGAATCACTCAGCTCAACAAATTCGTCATGAATATGCCGTCCGATATTTCCATAGCCGCAAATTAGAATTTTCATTTTTTTGCCCCTATTTATTTCGTTAATTTCAAACATCTGCGGCTTTGCCGCAGTGCGCCGCTTTCAGCGGTGAGCGTAAGCATGGAATTCACTTACATGTTTATGCAATTTGCTATAAAAGCCTAGTTGAAACCGTCAAGTTCTCCGTAATAACCGGCACGCCGCCGATATAAATATATTCCTCTGCACTGATGTTATTACGCTCGGTTATATCTATAATCGTTTCTGACTCATAACTAACCGACCCATATGAAGCGACAAATATTGTTAGCTCACAGTCACAAGATTTTGAATCGGTCAGCTCAAGCGTCAAATGTGCGGGCAATCTGCGAAGCAGCGTTAAAAAGCATTCATAAAATCTGATAGAAATACTTTGAAAAAAAATTACATGAATTGTCCCGTCAAAAAAATTTACATTTATCTCACCTCCGGTGCAATAACCAGAAAGCATATCAATAATTTTTTTTTCTCCCAGATGCCCAAAGCCGGAAAAAAAAGCTTTAACAGTATTGCGTCGTTCTGACAACGTGCGCTGCGTATCATAAGAAATGCCTAAAAAGGCTTCAAGCTTTGGGATGGTCTTAATATCCGGATATTGATTATCAATTTCCTCATCTTCAAAATCATCTATTTTATTTTTAGAATCAACAAAATTAAAGTTATTGTTTACCGCACTTATAATGCCGGTCTGTATGTCATCCATCTGCTTTCCGAACACTTGCCAAAGCGCGTCCATTTCAAAAATTTCACTGTACCAAACCGGATACCAGGTTTTAATCTCTTCATATTTATTAGGACAAGCGTGTTCATACAGCTTCAATTAATGCTCACCTCCCCAATCACGGCGACTTGCTCGTCATTAAGCTTAATGTTGCCAAATTCGTCTTTCGCTATTTCTTTTTTGCCGTTGCCGTCGAACACTTCTTCTTTTCCGCTGCTATCTTGTGTTTCTTCATTTATATAACAATCCAGATTAAGGTTGTTATAATCGCGCAGTCCGGGAAGTGAGAGTAGAATTGCACCTATTATGGATTTTTGGATAATAACGGTTTCGTTTTCAGGAGTTTTAAGTGTAAGGTCATAAAAATAAGCTTCAAGCACTTTTTTTGCAGATTCTTTAATGCCGTCTTTGTTAAAATTTATGTCAGCAATAGCCGTAAAGTCGATATTGATAGAAACTTTTTCAGCTGCCTTAGCCAAAAAGTGAGCTCCAATATTAGAAACGCCGTTGCCAAGCCCGTCACCAACCGTGTATTCTTTGCCGTCAAATATAATTTTTACATTTTTAGTGATAGGGTCTACATAATCCTGAACCCGCTTAACTAATTCATCAGTGCCTGGTTCTCCGTTTGCCCCTATAATAACTCCCATAACGGTATTCTTGCCGGCAAAATGCGAAATGATCCGCGCGCAGCCAACGCCGTCTACCGATTCGCACCAGGTTTTATAATGCTGACGGTTGCCGTTTTCTGCCGGTCCGGCGATTTTTTCCTGTATCCTTCTACGATAACTATCGTCATTTTCAGTGTCAGTTCCCGGTTCCAACAGATCTCCGAAGCGCGCCGACTCAAGACCGGAAATATTATCCAAAGGAATAGCCGCAGTGCCGTTGACTATATTATTACCGGCAATTCCCGGCTCTTCAGCTTCCAGATAAAAAACATTAGTTCCGTCGTTATTTTCCCTATATCTCAAAATAAAATACAAGCCATTGTGAAAGAATCTGTTGCCGACTAAAGGTCCGGTCCCGGAAAACACAAATTTATATGTAGCTCTTGTGGCAGAATTCCTGAACACATTATATTCCGCGCCTCTGCGGTCAAGATATTCATCGACTGCGGTCGTGATAAAAACCAAGTCAAAAGCATTCCTTAAATCGGCATAATATTGCGTGATTTTAAAGCAAGCCGCCGCAACCGCGTCATAGAATATGCTGCCCTGCCGCACGTCTATGCCTTTTGGAGCGGCAGCAAGACACTCATCCATAATTTTTTCATAAGTTCTGTCTTCAAACAATCAAATCACCTCCTCAACGACAGTCGTGCCAAAAATTGTATTAACCTTAAAGTAAATATACGCCTTTTCTCTGCCCGAAAAAGAAAAAGCAAAGTCGTATACATCAAGTATACGCGTGTCGCAAAGAAGCGCGTCCTTAACGATTCGCGGCATATCCGTTCTAATATATTCTTCTGAAGCATCGTCCGCGATTATGGTTTGTTTGATCTCACTGCCGTATTGGTTATCATAAATCAGGCAGCGAAATCTCGGTGTGAGCAAAGTTTTTTTGATAAATTGGTTTACCGCTTCCAGTCCGTCACAGCTTCCACAAGATAAAATTCTTCCGCTGAAATCCAGACGATAGGTTTTAGATGGCTCTTCCCTTCCCTGCACAATTTCAGTAACCGGAATAGGAATAAGGACGCTGTTAATGCCTGACATGATCATGCCTCCCTGTCTAAAATATAATATTTCTTGCCCTCATTAAAGCTTAAGATATAAACTGCTTCGTTTTCTTTTAAAGCATTATAAACCTTAATAGTGGCGCTATAAACATTAAATGTCGTCTGGTTATGTGTATGCTCTCCATCCAATTCCGAATTGTTATCAGTTTCTTCTTGAAATTGCGAGCCGTCGCTTTCCGAATATTCATCGTGAATGCCAGAGCTGCTTTTGCTGTGCCGGTGCATGCCGCCGCTTTGCGTTTCACTGTCAATTTCTCCATCATCTAGCATAATATCGCACTTTGTTGTATAATTGGTCAGGTGCTTTGGCAGGCACATGATATTTTCCCTTATTATAAGCTTTTCATCATTTAGCGCCTGAATTTTCAGCGGCGAGGCGGAAATGACCCTTCCCCGAATGACTGCCATAGATTTAGGTATCATGTTCTGAAAGGTTTCTTTAATGCTTGTTGGTTGTTGAATTTCCATATTAACCAATTAACTCCTTAGCACAAAACAAAAGCGCCCCGAAATATGGGGCACTATTTGTTTAATTTCAGATGAATTATTTTTGCTGATTTTTTGAAGCTATTTTTTACAATTTTTATCCGAACGGCAAAGCCGCGGTGCGCCGCTTTCAGCGGCGAACTTAAAAATGGAATTCACTTTCATGCTTAAGCAGTTTGCTATAGTTAGATTGTAATAGATTTTCTATAGCTAGTCAGTTAAAAAACACTAAATGCGTTTTTTAAGACGCGTCGCGTGCCGCCGAAGGCGGCCTTCCCTTGCTGCATAGCCAGTCGCGCACCTTAAGGTCGCCAGCTAACCTTACCCGCTGTTTAAAAACCATTTAGTGTTTTTAAATTGACTGACTATTAAGATATGAGCATTATTTGAGGTTAGCGTCAGCCGTCGTCTCCGAAGATGTTTCAGAAGGCGTTTCAGGCGGCTTATAAATCGAACCGCATACTTGACACACCATCTGGTCGTTCACCATAAGATGCTTTTCCAGATCGCCGGTAGACGAGCATGGATAAATGTCATCGCCGAATCCTTTTTTTACGGTATCCGGATTTGATAAAATGCCAAACGCGACCAAAATTGAACAACCCGCTGCCGCGATCGACATTATGAGACTTTGGTCAACACGAATACCAAGCAGCAATAAAATACTAAGCACCTGAGAAATTATGCTGATGATTGTAGAAGGTTTACGTAATCTGCATATAAAAGATTTTAATTGAGCATTCATTGTTACAGCCTTTCCTTTACCTTTATGCCATTATCC
>JAISVH010000006.1 GCA_031271685.1 Eubacterium sp.
CGTAAATTATTTTTGCTTGTTTTCAAGTTAATTTACTATACGTCAGCGGCGGGTGATTATCACCCGCTGACGCTTGTTGAAATACCGGAAGCGGCTCCGCCGCAGATGTTTGAATGTGAGACAAGTATTACTCTAAATTCTTCCGTTTTTTCCGCTTTGAATGTGTTATAATAGTATTATTGAAATACACGCCGTTATATAAGTCTTCACGTCTGATTTTGCGAGGGCTTATACTAGACGTTCATAACAAAACAATTTATCTGATAACAATGCGGTTTATTAGCTGTCGCACGGTCACTTTGCCGCATATTTGCCGAAAAATTCTATGAAATCCTATGTCTAATGCTAAACCAAAAAAGAATGAAATGCAGTGCTTTGTACAATCAAATATAAAGCAAATCCCCGAAAACAAGTTGCTGTTTTCGGGGATTGCAATTTGATAACAAATTTTCTTTTTAATCGTTTTGTTCGCCAATGGTAGATATTAAATCGTCCCTTTTCTTCTCTCAATAGCTAGAGAAGCATGCTCCTCCAAAAGTTGTTTTTGAGTTCAATATTGTATCCTGACGTGTCAAGCTTCCTTTCAATATCATCTAAGACACGTCATCTAAGCGAAGTATTAAAAACCGAGATTTCTGCTGTTTTAATACCATTTATATAATATCGGCAAACCTTGATTTTTATTTAGTTTTTTGAAAAATTCCTTTCAGTTCATATAAATACCGCTTTCTGGAGTTGATTTCAGCATACGAAGCATTTAATGATAAATCATAAAGACTTCTTGCAGTTATATAATCATCGTAAACGACTGTATTCATATTCCTAAGATTCAAGTTAGGCAATATAATTATCTTTTTGATTTTACTGCTGTCCTTATAAGAGTGTTATTCTATAATATATAGCAAATTGCGTAAACATGGAAGTAAATTCCATGTTTACGCTCACCGCTGAAAGCGGTGCATTGCGGCTTAGCCGCAGTGTTTATATCATTTTGAAAAACAGGTGGTGTTTATATGATTGAATTGGAGACATATTATGCTCAGGAGATAGAGAGCGCTATAAAATTTATACTAGAAAATACGGAAAATCCAATTCCGTATTGTTATAGTATGCCTCAGGAATTTGTTGTGCCGTCAGTGTTTTTTTCTTCGCCTGAAATAGTGCCTAGCGGAGACACTCTTCTTACTTATTCGCTGAATTATAGTTGGGTCATCACTTTTTTTCACAATGATGCCAAGTCTGCATATGCGCTTGGTTTGACTGCACTTAACGCGCTGCAAAGAAAAAGGAACATTATCCCGCTTATTAACGTGAACGGAGAACTGACTGGACGTGGATTTCACCTTAAAGCTCCAATCCTTAAAGCGCCGGAAGAAGGCGGCTGCGGTGAAGTGCAGTTAACCCTTGCGTGGAGAAGTTCGCATCCGTATGATAATGAATCTGCTCAAAAGATGATGACATATGATACTAATATTTACATAAAAAATGCGCTTGATTTGATGGAATATAATGAAACAAAAGAGTCAAGCTGAGCTTTTAAAACGTCTGCGGCGTAGCCGCTTCCAATTCAAGCCGATAGGCGTGAGTTGTGCGTGTTGCCTTAAACAAGCAAACCAAAAATCAAAAAAATTAACCGGAGGTATTTATGGGAAGTAAATCAGATAAATTAAAGACAGAGCTAGATTTAAAGGCGGATTCCGCACAAAAGCGGACTGTAAAAAATAAAACACCTGAAATATCGACGGAGCCCGGCAGCGTTAAAGACTTAGCCGGATCGCAAACATTTGCTTTGGAACGTATGCAGCGTGATTGCTTGAAGCTGTTTGGTATTTCAAAAAGTACATTCGCCGGCGCATCATTAGGGCTAACCGGCGAATTTACTATTAAAGAAATTCGTGAAAAAATAAATAAATGGCAAAACACGAAAATAAAAAAGGAGGATAACTAATTATGGCAGGTGGAACTTTTGACAGTTTGGCCGGAAAAGTAAGGCCGGGAACTTACATCAATTTTGAAAGCACACGACAAGATGTCGTCGGTATCGGTGAGCGGGGGACAGTGCTTATTCCCCTGATTGGACACAGTTACGGACCCGCTGGAGAATTTATCTCATTGACCAACAGCGCGCCGGACGCTCAGTTAAGCAAGCTCGGATTCAGCGTGTATGATAATAATGATCAGATGCTGCTTATCCGCGAAGCTTTTAAAAATGCAAAAACCGTTATCGTTTACATCCCGAGCCAGGGTGAAAAAGCAAAAGCAGAATCAGGAAAGCTGAAAGCTGTCGCTAAATACGGCGGATCACGAGGAAATGAACTTAAAGTAACTGTAGCTCAAAATTTAATAAGTGGATTTGACGTTACAGTTTCTCTTGACAAGAAAACAGTATCATTTTATGAGGGACTTTTGACTGTTGAAGAGCTTATGGCTCAAAACGACAGCTGGATCGATTTTTCAGGCACGGGCGACTTGGAGGAAATAATAGACATTAATCTTTCCGACGGCAAAGACGGCGTTGACAGCATCGGTGATATCAGTAATTTTTTGGACAAGTCAGAATCTATCAAATGGAATACACTTGCATTTCCACTGAATCCGGAGATTTTATCTGAAGAAAGTATTGCTGCTCTTTATGAAGCGGTTGTGAAAAAAATTGAGTATCTCCGCGAGGATGCCGGCAAATATCGCAAGGCTGTTGTAGCTAATATGGACAACCCTGACTATGAGGGCATTATCAACGTTACTAACTCTGTTGTTCTGGCTGACGGCAATAAACTTACTCCCGATCAGGTTACCGCATGGGTCGCCGGAGCGGATGCGGGGGCTTCTTACACTAAAAGCAATACCTACGTCACCTATTCCGGTGCGGTTGATATTGTCGGCGCTAAAACCCACGAAGAGTCAGTCGCCGCTATTAACAAGGGCGAATTTTTCTTCTCTTTTTCAGAAGCGGGAGAAGTTGTCGTTGAATATGACATCAACAGCCTTAAAACCTTTAAAAAACCAAAAGATAAGACATATCGCAAAAATCGAGTTCTGCGCGTGTTTGACAGCTTTGCAGAGTCTCTTATGCTTAACTTTCCGCCTAATAAATTCGACAATTCGCCTATCGGTTGGGATGTAATGGAAGGGCTTGGCAAAGCTATTTTAAAGCAATTTGCCGATACCGGAGCAATTAAAAACGCCGACTATGATAAAGACTTTTTGGTTGATCGCAGCAAAAGTTCGGCAGATGAAACATACTTCAATATTGGCCTGGAACCGATTGACAGCGCGGAAAAGCTTTTCTTTACTATTAAAACGAGATAACTTTGCATTTTTCAATTTTTTAGACGACTATTATTAATTAGGAGGATTTTTAAATGCTATTGGAACATAACAAACAACCGATTTCTTTGCGAAATGGCAAAGTATTCCTCGACGGCTACGAGGTTATGGATGCCGTAAAGTGCGATATAAAATTTACGCCCGAAACCTGGGCAGGAAAGCAGCTCGGCGATAAAACCGATTCAACACGTTGGCTTGGCTATAAAATCGCCGGAAGCATTACCCGCAGGCGCTCTACACCATGGCTTAAGGAAATGGTTAAAGAATACATAAAAACCGGCCGCACTCCTGAGTTTAAAATACAAGGGATTTTGGACGATCCCGCCAGCGATTACGGTGCACAGTTCGGAAGTGATGCAGTTACAGTTGTAGGAGTTGTCCTGACCGGCGACCTTCAGCTTATCAGCCTTGATGCCGGAGGCGATATTTTTGATGAAACCATCAGTTTCAGCGCGAAGGATATTGTGTGATATAATCGTTTAACTCTAAATTTAATAAATTTTAAGTTAAAGGACTATACTTATAGTATATAATATTAATCTGCAATGAAACTAATTCTTCACGCGGCAAAGCCGCTCAATTAGCTTCGCTGCTCAAAATTGCTCGTTGCCCAGCACCTAATTTAGATGCTGGGCGCACCACGCTTTCAGCGGTGAGCATAAACATGGAATTCACTTCAATGTTTACGAAATTTGCTATAAAAAATAATTTGCAATAGATTTTTTGATAAGTAACAGAAAAGAGGAATATAAAATTATGCTGCAAAATTCTAAAAAAAGTCTTAGAGCGTTTATGCGCGATTCTGCAAAGACCGATGAAATAATTACTGTGCCCGGTCCTGATTCTATTACAGATGAAAACGGCAAGCCGGTTATGCTAGAGATCAAAGTTCTTAGTAACGAAACTATTCAAAAGATTAACGATGCTTATAAGAAAAAGGCAATAGCAGTCGATAAAAGAGGCCAGCCCTATATCGCGAACGGTGAAGTTGCGTTTCGTGTTGAACGTGACAGCATTAAAGCATCGCAGCATATTATAGCCGAAGCACTTGTTTACCCCGATTTAAAAGATCCTGAGCTTATGGAATTTTTTAATTGCAGCAACATTGCCGACATGCCGCTTAAAGTTTTTCCCCGCGCTGATGAATATGCGCATGTAAGCCGCGCTGTTATGGCGGCGCTCGGACTTTCAAGCGAGCCGGCGCAGGAAGAAAAAGAAAGCGCGCTTGAAGAAGTAAAAAACTAATCTCCGAGCGGGGTTCAGAGGCTTGGTGGGCGCATTTATTATGGCAGCGCCATAACCTTCCTATGGAAACTTTTCTCGACTGGCCATGGCAAAAAAGACTTGCCTATATGGCTAGCGAGTTGCTTGAAAACACTAACCCCGTTCGGATTGAAACACTGTATTTAAAGGCAAAAAGTAAATGACTAATGATTGAAAATTGGCAATTACAATTGTATTCGTCTTGTGCGAATGATTTTATTACTCCTGCACCAAACAGTAGACAAAATATTGCTTGGTGCAGGAGTAATAAAATAATTTTTTCTTCCGCACATCATTTTCAGTTGATGGACTAAATAATTTTGCAATTTCCTATATTAATTATTTGTGGGGGTGCGTTTATGGCTCAATCATCGTCCGATTTCAAAGGCGCTGATGAACTAATCAGCGTTTTCGATAAAATGTTCGGCGCCGGTGAGCGCACTGTCGCTTTGTGGGAAACGGTCAGCAACAGAGTCAGCGCCACTTTTGAAAAGATTTCTACCGGCGCGGGTTCGGCGGTTAAGGCGGTTGAACAATCCTCTTTCGCTGCCTATCAATTGAACACAGCAATAAGTAATATCAACAAAACCATTGCCGGAACCGTTACTATTAACGATGATTTTGCGCAATCAGTAAAAAATGTCACCGAAGCTTTTGAAGACGGCTCCGATGCCGTTTCAAAAACATCTTCAAATTTTATTAAAAGTTTGCAGAACACCCAGGATTTAAAGGACGCTAACTCCGAGCTTCTGGCGGAACTTAAAGATTTACAAAATGTGTGTATCGGCAATGCTGTTCAATTCGAAAAAAATTCTGATCAGGTAAAAGAGCTTAAAGGCGAATTAATCGAATTGTCTAAAACTATGGATAAAAATGAAGGAGATTTCTCGAATCTCGAAGCTGAGTCTAAGAAGTCGGGAGATATTTCGACGGACGCAGCTAAAAAAATGGAATCCGCTTTGGTGGAATACGACGATATTAAGCAATTTGTTATAGATATAGCTAACACTGTTATAGATATGGCTAACGAGTTCTCTAACTCACTGTCCATTATTGCAAAATCTACCGGCGCTGTCGGCACTGAGCTAGATAATCTGGGCAACTCTATGCTGAATGTTTTCTCGCAGGGAAGCGCCTTGCAGGAAGAAGTGGCTGGTGTTATCGGCGCGCTTAATTCTAGTCTGCAGTTGGAAGGTGCCGAGCTTGAACGTGTCGCCAGCTTGTTTATGAGCTTCTCAAAGGTTACAGGAGAGGACGGAGTTAGCGCCGTCGAAAATATTTCTAAGGTAATGAAGGTTTGGAATATTGAAGCTAAAGACACGGAAGGTTTGCTAGATGTTCTTCTCACAGCCTCACAGGGAACCGGTGCATCGGTCGGCTCACTTTCGGATTTGATGAAAGAAAATGCAAGCGCGCTGCAGCAGCTCGGATTTAGCGTCAATGACAGCATAGCGCTTTTCGCTATGTTTGAATCACAAGGTGTGAATTCCTCAACTATTATGGAGGGATTTAATTACGCTATCGCCGGATTCGAGGCAAACGGTATCAACTCTTCTGTTGCCATGCAGGATATTATCAGAAATATTTCAAGTTTGTCCAGCGAAAGCGAAGCTTCGGAACTGGCTGTCAGAACCTTTGGCAAAAGCGTGGGGCCCGATCTCGCGAGCGCGTTGAGAAACGGAGCCTTAGAAGAATGGACCGCAAAACTTAATATGGCCAACGGCAAGTTGTCTGAGACCTCTAAGGCAGCAGCTACACTAGAGGATAAATGGACAAATGCCACAAATAGCGTTAGCGCCGCTTTTTCTAAAGCGCTTTCTCCGACTGTAGTGAGCGTTTCAAGCGCGTTAGCAGGCGTTGTTCAGTGGTTCGGAGATTTAATGAATAAAGGTCCAATTATTACCGCTATTATTACGGGTATCGGGGTGGTTCTTGTTACAACCGGGGTGGCTTTTGCTTCAATCGTTGCAGCTATTGCTACAGCCCAAGTGATAGTACCCATTTTAACAGGGCAGGTAGCAGTTTTTGGTACAACGCTAAATATCGCTTTGGGACCTATAGGATGGATCTCGCTTGCTATAGGTGTGTTGGCCGGCATTGTTGTCGGGGTATCGGCGGCCATTAGCGATGCTAATGAAGAGTTTAACAGTCTAACCGCCAAGTCGAAGCAGCACTACACGGATATGACAGACCTTGAAGAGAAATATAATCATGCGGTGGAATCTAAAGGGGAAAACTCTCAGGAAGCAGAAAATTTGGCTAAAAAGCTTGAAACGGCTCGCGCTGTATATGAGACCAACAAGATGACAATGGAGGATTTGATTTCTCAGAATGATAATGTAATCAATAACAATCGCAAATTGGTAGACTCATATTATGAGAATATTGAAAAAATAAACAGTGAAAAACAAAGCGTAAACAATCTTATTGCCGAATTAGAAACATTATCTAGCAGTACTAACACATTATCTAGCGAGACTAACTTGTCTGCTGCTGAACAAGAACAAATGCTAGCGATAACCGATAAATTAAACAAACAGTTTCCTGACTTAGCTCTATCTTATGATAAAACTACCGGATCTCTCAATGCTAGCATTGCTTCTATACGCAAAATGGCTGAGGAGCAGGCAAACCAACAGAAGATTGAAGCGCAGCGCGTAGGTTTTGCCGATGCTATCACTGAACAGATTCTCTTAGAGGAACAGCTGAAAGTAGTTAAAGAACAAGTTGCAGCCGCAGAAGAAAATAAGCATGGATTGGGATGGTTTGGAGATTCTAAACAATCGCACGAGGATCTAAAAATTTTGGAAGAGGAGCTTGCGAGAATACAAGCGGCATATGACGAAAATAATAAAGTTATCTCCGAAACGACAGCGGCTTGGAAAGAAGCCGAAAAAGCCGAGTTAGAAGCGGCTAAAGTTCCCGTGGAATATGAGGATGCTATTGTTAGTTCAATGATTTCCATCGAAGATGAAGTTGAGGCGCTTATTACAAAGTATGATGAACTAAAAGCTTCTGCACTTGATAGTATTCAAGGACAATATGATTTGTGGGAAGAAGCAAAACCTGTGGTAGCAATGGATGCAGAAACTATTAGCGCGGCGATTAAAAGTCAACAAGAATATTGGGATAATTATGGAACAAATATTGAAAAAATTAGAAACATGGAAATTCCAGGTATGGACGAATTGCTAGGAAGCATCGCCGACGGCAGCGAAGAAAGCGCCGCGGTAATTGCTGGTATGGCAACCGCGAATGAAGATGAACTGAAGGCTATAGTTGCTGAACATAATACGCTTCAGGGAACGCAGGAGAATCTATCTGGTAAGTTTGCCGACTTGAATCCGGAGTATATAAAAACTTTTAATGATTTGAAAGACACTACTAGTAAAAGCATTTCAGATCTGAATATGGCTGATGAGGCAAAAACTGCGGCTACTGAAACTATGATGGCATATATTGATGCAATACGTGACCATGAAGATCTTGCCGCAACAGCTGCCGAAGGTGTTAGGAGAAGGTCTGAAGGAGGGCTTAGTGGAAATTCAACTGAAACAGGGGAAACTTCTAATTCTGAGACAGGACAAGTAGTTACTGTAGTTGATGGTAACGCTTACGGCACGACAAATTCCTCTGAAGTTTTTATTGCCGGAGAGGAAGGTCCGGAGCTGATTGTCGGCAGAAAAGGTTCGACTGTTTTTCCGGCTTATGAAACAGATAGAATCATAAGCGCGGTTAACACAGAAAGCGATGTAATATCAGGAATTTTCAACAGCGCCGTAGTCTTGTCTTCTGTGATCCATAATATGCAAAAATCGCTTTCAGCCGGGCTTGAAGAAACTGGTGGAATTAATATGCCGGAGCGAAACCATGTGCCTGTTAGTACGGAAGATTCTGAAATGCAGGATACTTTTGGCAGAGAGAATGTTAATACGTTAAAATCTGTTGAAGAAAAGAAAATCACAATTGACATAAATGGCAGCGGTGAAATTGAAGTCGCCGGAATGGACGAGGAAACGGTTTGGAATATAGTTTCGCCGAAGCTTAAAGATGCGTTTATGGGTATCGTTAACGCCGAAATCTTTGAAGAGGGCGATATGGCTTATGGATTCTAATACTAATTAATTTAAAAAATACTTAGTATTTTTTAAGTTAAAGAACTATAACACTAATATCTATGTTTCAAATGAAAAGGAGGTTGCGGTTTATGGCTTCAAAATATCAGATGGATATGGCATTTAACGGCGAAAAAGAGAAGCTACATTTTTCTGTTTTACCGACTGAAATAAATATCAATCACGGCGGAACCAATAAGAGCGTTGATGTTCAGGGGTTAGGCGAAATTATTATCAAGCAAAACCCGTCGGCTACTGTTATTTCTTTTAGCAGCTACTTTCCGGCCATGCCTTTTCCCGGTATGGGCAGACATTTTGAAAAAGTTACAGACCCTTATTATATCGTTGGTAAAATTGTTGAATGGAAGAACAGTGAATTGCCCGTCCACTTTATTATCACAGGCACCGCTATAAATATGATGTGTGTGATCGACAGCTTTAGTTATTCTGAAAAGGGCGGCGATATCGGCACGCTGTACTACTCAATCACTTTAAAGGAATATAAAGAAGTTTCAATTCGGCATAAGCCGGCAAAAGAGGGCAGTGTGGATATCCCCAAATCCACACCAAAGCGCCCCGACAACCGTGTTCACGAAAAAACATACACCGTGGTCAAGGGCGATTGCCTCACTGCTATAGCGGCCAGGCTTTTAGGCTCTGCCAACCGATACACTGAAATTGTCAGCCTCAACTCGGACTTGATTAAAAATCCTGATTTGATTTATCCGGGCTGGGTTTTGAAATTGCCGACATGATCAAACATATTCAGCTTTTTGTTATAAAAAATGGGGAAATTTATAACATGAGTGATTTAGTCTCTAAAATTACATGGTCAGGGCGCAAAGGCGCTTCGGCCCGCACTTTGCAGGTGGAGTTTATCGATGACAACGGTTATCTTCACGAACGGACTGGCATAAACGTTGAGCAGGGACACCAATGCATTTTTAAATATAAAGATGTTGAGCTTTTCCGCGGTATGTTTATGACTCAGGCGCAGTCACAAAATAAAACCATGAGCGTAAAGGCTTATGACTGTTCGATC
>JAISVH010000007.1 GCA_031271685.1 Eubacterium sp.
GAAAACGCCGAAATGATAATAGCTGCGAAAAATAATGATAATGACGAGCTTAAAAGTGAAATTGCTGATTTGCTGTATCATATTATGGTATTGTGCGTCAACCAGGGTTTGGGGTGGCCAGACGTTGAAGCGGTTTTAACGGAACGCAGGTCAAAATTAGGAAACCTTAAAAAGATTAGAAGCACTGACAAAAACACATGAAACACCCCTCGCTTATTAGGCACCGCCCCCGGCGAACTTGACAGTGGAAAACGCCCCTCCATTTCACTGCTCCCCTAAAAGTTGACAGTATAAATGCACACCGAAATGGAAACAATATCCATGAGTTGATATTTTGCGCCCATTAGAAGAACGTGAGCAAGTATTAAACATGTATTTTTATTAAGGATTTTTGGCTATAAGCGCATTGCAAAAGCTACAGGTATTCAGTTGGAGACTGTGAAGTCGTTGTGTAAGCGTTATCGAAAAGCTAATGAAATACCAGAACGAGGTAAAACGCCGCTGTCCAAAGAGCCTATTAAAAAAAGAGACGATTCATGTGATCAAACCACGTGATGAGAATACACAGGAAGCGCGGATAGCCCACCTTGAAATGGAGGTGGAGCTGTTACGAAATTTTCTTATACTAATCGAAGAAAAGTGAGGAAACCACAAATATTTTCGGTTATAGAGCGTTTTTCAAAGAAATACTCAAAAAGCCAAATGTGCGATTTTTATAATGTGTCGCGTCAAGGTTATTACGATTACATAAAACGGCAACAAGAAGGAAATTCCGATCAAGAATTGATAGAAATGATTAAAGAGTGTCAACTTAGCCAATAAAAATAGGCTTGGTTACAGACGTGTAAAAAAATGGCTTGAACGCGAAAAAGGCATGAAAGCCGATGACAAAAAATTGCATAGAATTACAAGTCGCAACAATATTCAATCAGTTATACGCAGACGCTATGCAGCCTGAAAAGCCTGTGAGTCCGCCACTTATACACAGTGACGGTGGCGGACAATATCGCTCTTATGATCATAAAAAGGTCATTGAAGAATATGGTTTGACACCATCCATGTCAAAGCCTGCAACGCCGGGCGATAATGCAATGGCGGATAATTTTTTCAGTATTTTCAAAATTGAGTGTATCTATCTTGAAAAGCAGAAAAACCTTGAAGAGGCATTATCTCTGACGGAAGAGTTTCTTCATTACTACAATTATTAGAGAATACAATGTAACGGATTGACTCCGTATGAAGAACGTAAACGGGCATTTGACAGACAGAATCAGCAGCGGGGGCTACCGCCCCCAAGTCAGCCAAGCTGACTTTCTCCCGCCAGTTTATCCGTACAGAGCATTACCGGTAAATGTAAAGGCGGTAAGTTATACTAACTCACCGCCATTTACCGTATAAAGCTACGGCTCGCGTCGGGTCGCTCTCTAGAGTTGCCCCGTTTTAACCGTATTAAGATTATTACCACTTTTGTGGGGATTTATTTGCAGGGGGGGGCAACTTGATTGTCAAGCTCGTGGGGGGCGGTTCCAAGAAACGGGGGCATAAACGCGGTTATACTTATTTTTAATTAGGATTAATAAAATTTTTTATAAGATTTTATTTAAAAGGGTTTTCTGATTTATAAAGCATTCCCTCCGGCTGATTGAAAGAAATATCCTCGATGCCAAGATATTTAAAAATAGCAAACAACGTTTTACCGCAATGCTTAAACGCTACCGCTCCATGATGCGGAAAGCGTTTTTCAATTAACACATGTCTGTAGAATCGCGCCATTTGAGTAATGGCAATAACGCCGATGCCGCCAAACGAACAGGTTTTTACCGGCAGGACTTCGCCTTCGGCTATATAGGCGTGCAAAGTGGTGTCATGAGCGCTTTGCAGACGGAAAAAGGTGATGTCGCTGGCTGAAATGTCCCCCTCAAGCGTTCCGCGTGTGAAATCGGGCTCGCCGCTGTTTTCGAGAAGGCGATTTTGTATAAGCTGAAAATTTATGTTTCCCTCAGACAGCTTGCAAAGCGGGGTATTACCGCAGTGAAATCCCATAAACGTGTCGGAAAGCGCATAGTCGAACTTGCCTTTGATATCCGCGTCATATAAATCTTTTGGCACGGTGTTGTTTATGTCCAAAAGAGTTACCGCATCTGCTGTAACGCATGCGCCTATATATTCTGAAAGTGCGCCGTAGATGTCAACTTCGCAGGCGACTGGGATTCCTTTAGAGGCTAAACGGCTATTTACATAGCACGGCTCAAACCCGAACTCCTCCGGGAAAGCCGGCCAGCATTTATTGGCGAAGACCACATATTTACGGCTGCCTTTGTTCTCTTCGGCCCAATCAAGCAGGGTAAGCTCGAACTGTGCCATACGGGGGAGCATGTCGGGATATCGATTGCCTTTGCCAAGCTCGTCCGCCATTTCATCGGCAATTGATTGTATACGTGGATCTCCCTTGTGTTTTTTATAAGCCACTATAAGGTCAAGCTCAGAATTTTCTTGGATCTCGATTCCCATATCGTAAAGGCCTTTAATAGGCGCGTTGCAGGCGAAAAAATCCTGGGGTCTGGGACCGAAAGTGATAATTTTAAGATCCTGAATGCCGATAAGCGTTCTTGCTACGGGGATAAAATCAATGATCTGTTCGGCCAGTTCGTCTGCGGTTCCCACGGGATATTCAGAAATCACCGCCTTAAGCTTTCTAAGCCCTAAATTATAAGAGCAATTTAGCATACCGCAATAAGCGTCTCCACGGTCATTTATCAAACAATTTGCCGACTCCTCGGCAGATGCCACATACATTACGGGACCATTAAAATATTTTGCTATCAGCGTTTCAGGCGTTTCAGGTCCGAAATTACCGAGTAATACGCAAAGCGCGTTACATCCGGCTTCTTTTGCTTCGCCGACCGCTTTGAGCATATCCGACTCGTTTTCGACCGTAATGCCTATTTCAATGATATCAAGTTTTTTGTTTTCGCAGGATTTTACTATTGCCTGACGGCGTTTTTTTGAAAGTGAAATCACGAAGCAGTCGCGTGAAACCGCGATTATCCCGAGTCTTACTTTTGGAATATTATGTATCATCATAACAGCTCCTTAACCTAAAAATTATATATTTAATTATAACCTAGTGATATAAATTTGTCAAGGAGAATAAATTTTTTTTAACAATACTTGACATTTTTGTGTGAAAGTAGTAAAATATATGTATTAATACTATTGAAATATTGACATAATAAAACACTTGTGTTTTTTGCAATAGGAATTAATTGAAAGATTTTTCATGGCAATTTAATTTTTTTGTGAGAAATACTTAAGCGATTTGAGGTGGAAATATGGATAAAGAGTCTGTTACTAAAAAAACGGGAAAAGAGGCGGTAGCTGACGGAACGATTGGTTATGTGCAACGAAGAAAACTTACGCCGGGGGGCAAGTTTTTTCAATTCCTTAACGGATCGTTGCTAATTATCTTCGCTCTGGCCTGTCTGTTGCCATTTCTTAACGTGTTGGGAAAATCCTTTGCAACGCCCGGCGAAATACTTATGAAATCTTTTATAATAATACCCGAAACATTTACTCTTGACGCCTATAAGTACGTGCTTTCTACGCCGACTATACCTAACGCCATATTGATTTCCGTTATAGTGACTTTGGTTGGCACGCTTATCAGTATTTTTTTTACGTCGCTTATGGCTTATGCCTTATCCAGAAAATACCTTTATGGGCGCAGGGTTATAAACTTTTTAGTGGTGTTCACTATGCTATTCAGCGGGGGTATGATACCGTCGTTTATAATCGTGTCCAGTTTGGGGATGATGAATTCTTTGTGGGCTCTGATTCTGCCTTCTTGTATAAGCGCTTATAACATGATAATAATGCGTAATTTCTTTTCGGCGATACCGGATAGCCTTGAAGAAGCCGCTAAGCTTGATGGATGTACGGACTTCGGAGTGTTTTTCAAGATAGTTCTGCCACTGTCATTGCCTTCTATTGCGACAATTTCGTTATTTTACGCGGTGAATTATTGGAATTCTTATCAGGCGGCGGTGCTTTACATAAACGATGCTGATTTATGGCCTATGCAGATTCAGCTTCGTCAAGTGGTGCTTTTGGCCACGGGGCTTGCAACCAACAGCTCTTCAGTTGATGTTATACCTCCGGCGCAGTCTGTTAAGATGGCCGTTATAATAATTGCCGTAATACCTATGCTCATCGCCTATCCGTTTGTGCAGAGATTCTTCGTTAAAGGCGTTATGATAGGTTCTGTTAAGGGATAGAAGGGGGGGGGATTATTATGAATGACAAAAAACGCACTATTGCTCTTGAAGGCACGGATTCAAACGGCGAATCTAAAACCGCGGATATGGAAAAGTTTTATAGCTCTTTGCCGGCTGTGGGCAATAGAAAGAAAAAGAACAGATTTGCAATTGAGTTTTCACGCCATGCGTTTCTTTATCTTATGATTTTGCCCGGCCTTATTTACTTCCTTATATTCAAATATGGGCCTATGTTCGGGTTGATTATCGCTTTTGAAAACTACAGCCCATATAAGGGGGTTTTTGGGAGCGAAATGGTTGGCTTTGCTCATTTTATCAGATTTTTCAGCGCTCCGCAGTTTATGATACTTTTGAGAAACACTTTAGCAATTTTTGGGCTTAATTTAGTTTTTGCATTCCCAATTCCAATTATTTTAGCGCTTATGCTTAACGAAATGCGCAGCAGGTCGCTGAAAAAGGGAATACAGACGGTTATTTACCTTCCTCACTTTATGTCTTGGGTTATAGTTGTTTCTATCTTCTATACCCTGCTCACCACCGAGGGGGGGGTCATCACTCAAATGCTTGTAAATATGGGGTTTGAAAACGCAGCTCCGCTCCAGGACGAGGCGTGGCTAAGGCCGATGTACATAATTCAAAACATCTGGAAAGGCTCTGGCTGGGGGTCAATTATTTATCTTGCTGCGCTGACCGCCGTAGATGAACAGCTTTATGAGGCGGCTGAAATTGACGGCGCGGGGCGTTTTAAGCAGATGTGGCATATTACACTGCCATGTATTCGGCCGACCATAGTGATTATGCTTATCCTCAAGGTGGGCGAGATACTTGACCTCGGATTTGAGCATATGTTCTTGCTTTTAAATTCCGCTAACCGAAACGTGGCTGATATTTTTGATACGTTTGTATATATCGAGGGGGTAAAGAACAGTCAGTTCAGTTACAGCGCGGCAGCGGGCATGTTTAAAAGCTTAGTTGGCTTGTTGGTGGTGATAGTGGTTAACAAAATCGCGAAAAAGCTAGGCGAAGAGGGAGTGTATTGATATAGCGCATTCGCTTTGTTTGACCTAAGACAAAAATGGAATCGGCGAATTTAGCGATAAAAAGTTTACCGTGTGATATACAGCATACTAATTTGCAGTTAACCTGCTTTTGCAGCTTAACTGCAGTGCCTGTTTATTATGTTTTCTATTCAATCAACTACTCTATGTAATGCGTTCGCATTTATAATATTTATTAATTTTTATTTTGGAGGATTACTGTGAAAGAATTAATCAAAAAGATCTCAGCACTAGGTTTAGCGATTACAATGACCGCAGGAGCATTTACCGGATGCAACTCGGGTGAAGGGTCAAGTTCGAGCGTTTCGGAAAAAAATACTATTACTTGGATGTCGATGCTGCATACGCAGTCGCCGCCGGCCGATTCTATTGTTGAAAAATTGGCGGGAATCACCGGTGTTGACGGCATTGAGTTTCAATGGATCCCTGACGCGTCAAAAGACGAAAAACTAAATACCGCGCTTGCGTCAAAAAGTCTCGCACAGATTGTTTCGCTTACCACGGTTACCGATAACGCCGCTATCCGCATGGCTCTTTTAGACGGCGTTTTTTGGGACATTGAACCATACATAGCCGATTATCCGAATTTGGCAAAAATTTCTAAAGAGCGCATTGACGCCGCGCGCATCGGCGGAAAATTATACGGGGTTCCATTTCAAAAGCCGGTAGCACGTTATGGCGTTCTCATTCGTCAAGACTGGCTAGATAATTTAGGTCTTCCGGTGCCGCACACGGTCGAAGACCTAATAAAGACCTCTGAGGCCTTTACCAAAGACGATCCCGACGGGAATGGAGTTGATGATACTGTAGGTTTGGTTGAGCGTTCCGAGTCTTTTAACATAGGGTTCCGTATGTTGTCCGGATATTATGGGGCTCCAAACTATTTTGATATTGACGATGCGGGCAAGGTTACTCCCTATTTCCTGCATGACGGGTTCTATAAAGCAGCTGAGGATATGCGTTATCTTTACGAAAACGGCTATATGAACTCTGACTGGCTGACCATGCCTAAGAACGACCAAAAGGAATATATCGCGCGCAGCAGAGGAGGAATAGTGTTTGCCGGTCTGTTCGAGGCAAAGAATTATGTTAACGATGCGGTTGCTTCGGGACAGGGCGACACCATGAAATGGGGGTTAATAAATGACATGGTCGTTGAAGGCATAGACCGCCGGATCCTTTCCGATACAAACGGCGGTTTTGGCGGATTGCTCGCAATGCCGAAGAGCGAAGTCGCCGATGAAACCGAGCTACGCAGAGTTCTTGCTTTTATAGATAAGCTTTGCAGTAAAGAAGCGTTCACGCTCATGACTTGGGGTGTTGAGGGTGAGCATTTCAGGCTTGATTCGAGTGGAGCCTATGAAAGAATTAACGAAGAAAAGTGGATGCAAGAGGTTCAGGCGCTTTCCGCTTCACGACCCGATGAAATGTGGTCTTATCAAATGCCGACTGTCGATCCGGTTACTACTGAAGCGAACAACAAAATGGTTGAAAACGAACCTTATGCCATTGTTAATGAGTGTCAGTCTTTGCAGTCGCAAACCTATACTAATCAGTGGAAGTCTCTGTTGATAATAGTTCAGGACGCTTATTCAAAGTATGTTATCGGAACTATTACTATGGAAGAATTCAAAGCGGAGATTGAAAGATGGCTTGCTAACGGAGGCCAGGCGATAATAGACGAGTATGAGGCGGACTATGCTTCCGTGCAGAACCAATAAATAATACACAATAACTTATAGTCAATCTGCTATATAAAACATTTTTTAAAAAAAGACGCAAAAGCTTGGCTATAAGCGATTTTGCAAAATTTTTTGAATCTGTTTTCAAGTAGATTGACTATAATTCTATTCTTATAAAATCAAAAATAGAGAGGGAATAAAATGGTAAAAGGCAAAAAGAAAACAGCTTTTTTATTAGCTATTTTAATGGTAGCTTTATTTATAGGGGTTTCCGGTTGTAAAGAGAACAGTGAAATGACCGGGTCAAGCAGTGGTTCTGACAAAGGGCCGGTAACCTGGATGTCCATGCTGCATTACGAGAACCCGCCTTCTGATGAGGTGGTGGATGCTCTGTCGGAAATTGTTGGCGCGGATATTGAATTTCTTTGGGTTCCAGACGGATCTAAAGAGGAGAAAATAAATACGGCGCTTGCGTCAAAGGAGTTAGCCGATATTGTATCTTTAACTTTAGTAACCACTAACTCGGCTGTACGAGGCGCACTTATAGACGGAGTGTTTTGGGATATTGAGCCTTATCTTAAAGACTATCCTAATTTGGCTAAGATAACGTCTGATCGGTTAGACGCGGCAAGGGTCAATGGTAAACTGTATGGCGTGCCCATGCAAAAGCCATATGCGCGCTATGGGTTGCTTATCCGCCAAGATTGGCTTGATAATTTAGGGTTGCCTGTTCCAAAAACTTTTGAGGATATCATGGAAACGGCGAAAGCTTTTACTGAAGGAGATCCTGACGGTAACGGCATTGACGATACGGTCGGACTGGTTGAACGTGCGGAATCGTTTACACTTAGTTTTAGAAATATAGCAAGTTATTATGGGGCACCAAACTATTTTGAAATAGACGAAAATGGAAAAGTAACTTCTAGTTTTAAACACGATGGTTTTTATAAAGCGGCAGAGAGCATGCGATATCTTTATGAAAACGGATATATGAATTCCGACTGGTTGAGCATGCCTAAAAACGACCAAAAAGAATTTATCGTTCGCAGCAGGGGCGGCATGTCATTTATGGTAATGTTTGAAGCGAAAAACTATCAGGTAGCGGCGGAGGAAACGGGTCAAGCCGGCACAATGAAATGGACGATTGTAAATGACATAACCACCGAAGGAGTGCCGAGAAGGGCGCTTTCGGACACGAGCAACGGATTTGGCGGATTGTTGGCGATTCCTAAAACCGAGGTAAGTGAGGAAAGACTGCCGCATGTTTTAAGCGTGCTTGACAAACTGAATAGTGAAGAAGCATTTGAAATTATGACATATGGCATTGAAGGAGTTCACTATGAGCTTACGCCTGAAAAAACTTATAAAGTACTAGATGATTCAAAACTCAAACAGGAAGTGCTTCCGCTTAACGCATCGCGCCCTAATGAGATGTGGACCTATCTGCTTCCTACTGCGGATGAGCTTGATAGAAAAGCCTATGAACTTATTTTAGACAATGAGCCTTATGCCGTTTTTAATGAATGCCAGTCTCTGGAGTCGCCAACATATACCAGCCAGTGGAACAGCCTTTTGATTATAGTCCAGGATGCTTATTCAAAGTATGTGATAGGTGACATAACTATGGAGGAGTTTAAGGCTGAGGTTGACAGATGGCTTGCCGAAGGCGGTCAGGCAATATTAGATGAATATGAAGCCGATAATGCCAGAGTGAATAGTCAATAAGGCTAAGCGACTGATTTGACGATCCCTTGCGTGGATTTATATTTTCACGCAAGGGAACACTTGTGTAAATAGTTGCCAAAAAATCTGCGTAAAAATCATGTATCAAAATTTTTGCTTGATTTTTTTGAATATTTTTTATTTTGGTGAAGGAAGACTAGTTTGGAAAAAATTAAAAAGCAAAATGTGGCAAAAAAAATGGAAAATAAAAGAAACGAACTGATAGTGTTGTTAGGAGAGCGCAATTTACCAGGCGGCAATGCGCCGCTTGTCGTACGTGGTGATGACTGCGGCGGTTATATTCTTGAAACTCTTATGCTAGATCTAAATGGAGTGGAACTTGTGCCAGCGTATTTGGCTTTTCCAAAGACTGCTAATGGAAAAGTGCCTTTGGTTCTTTTTAATCATTCTCATGGCGGAAATTTTGAAAAAGGAAAAGACGAGCTGATAAAAAGCTCGGGTTATTTGCAGAAAAAGAGCTTTGCCGACGAGATAACCGGTCTTGGATATGCTGCGGCATGCATTGATATGTGGGGATTTGGCGGACGGCAAGGGAAAAAAGAAAGTGAGCTAGTTAAAGAATCGCTTTTATATGGCAGGCCACTTTGGGGCATGCGCATATTTGATAATATTGAGTTTTTAAGCTATCTTTTGACAAGAGAAGAAATAGATGAAACCCGTATAGCCTCTATAGGAATGTCAATGGGCGGGTTAATGAGCTGGTGGCATACCGCCGTTGACGAGCGCATAAAAATATCTGTGGATATCGCCGCTCAGGTAGAGGTTGAGGCGCTCATTAAGTGCAGAAAGCTTGATAAGCATAATTTTTATTATTATCTTCCGGGATTTTTAAAGCATTTTTCCACTTTGGATGTGCAGAAACTTATTGCTCCAAGGCCAAGGCTTAGCATATACGGTAAAGATGATGAGGGATGCCCGGCTGATGGGGTAAAAAACCTTGAGGAAGGATTAAAACTGTGCTATAAAGAGTTAAGTGCGGAAGGGAATTTTATCGGAGCTGCGGTTACTGGAGGGCACCAGGAAACGGCGGAAACGAGAAAATTATGGATAGAGTTTTTAAAGGATAATTTATGATAACAAAAATTAAAAATCCAATTTTAAGGGGATTTAACCCTGACCCGAATATAGTTAAGGCTGGAGATACATATTATATCGTCGTGTCATCGTTTGAGTGGCTGCCTGGAGTTAGGGTTTATTCCTCTAAAGATTTAGTTAATTGGGAGCATGAAACAGATATATTGACTTCGCAGGTAAATTTGCGAGGAAATCCCCGTAATTGCAGCGTTTGGGCACCGCAGTTAAGTTATGCGGACGGTCTGTTTTGGCTCATCTTTACCGATGTTAAAAGTGTTAAACGCCCTTTTAAAGATTGCCATAACTATTTGATAACTGCGCCGTCGGTGCATGGTCCATGGAAGGCTCCGGTTTATCTGAACAGCAGTGGGTTTGATCCATCGTTATTTCACGACACAGACGGACGAAAATGGCTATTGAATGAAGTATGGGATTATAGAATACCAAGACTGAATCGGTCAGCCGGGATATTGCTTCAGGAATTTGATCCGGTATGCGAAAACCTTATCGGCAAGGTATATAAAATCTTTGACGGCACACATCTTGCCAAGACAGAGGCGCCGCATATTTATCGGCATGGCGGCTATTATTATCTCCTCACCGCTGAGGGCGGAACGGGAGAAGGACATTCGGTTACTGTTTGCAGAAGCAAAAGCATTACCGGGCCTTATGAGCTTGACCCAAAATTTCCTATGCTAACCGCTTCGGATAAGCCGGATTCTATTCTGCGCTGTTCAGGACATGGCAGTTTGGTAGAAAATGGAATGGGAAACTGGTATATGGCATATCTTTGCACTCGTCCCCTTAATGGACATGCTATTTTGGGAAGAGAGACCGCTATACAAGAAGTGATATTTACTGACGATGGGTGGTTGAGACTTAAGAATGGCGGCAATGGTCCGCTTTTAGAAACTGATGTTGTCACCGAAAAAGAAACAAAACAGACGATAATCACTGATTTTCGTGATGATTTTAACAATTTTAAAAATGGCTTGAAGAAAGAATGGAACACTCTAAGAATTTTAGCGGATGAGAGTTGGTGTGATTTAAAAAGTCGTCCGGGACATCTTCGATTAGTATCGGGAGAGTCGCCGCAAAGCTTGTTCGATCATCATATTTTGGCGATTCGGCAAAGAGATTTTTGCTTTTCGGCTGAAACTAAAATGAGTTATTCTCCTGAAAGCTTTTTACAGATGGCGGGATTAATTTTATATTTAAACGACGGGAATTATCTTTATGTTTATATTACATTTGACGAGGCGCACGGAAGGTCGTTGCGGATTATGCGCTGTGTCAATGATGAATTTGAGCTTAATGATGAAATAATACCTCTGTCGGACGGAGAGGTGTCTATTAAGTTCGAGACAATTGGGTCGGGTGAAACCGGAAGGTTTTATTATAGTGTGAATTCAAGTGATTGGCAGACCGCTTTTGGTGAGGAAAATCTGCTTTTTCTTTCGGGCGGATATACTGGGAATTTTATCGGATTTTCGATTAGTGACGCCGGGAATGTAGACGGTTCTTATGCGGATTTTAAGTATTTTGAGTATAAAGGTTTTGATGAGGTTTGAAAAATAATGTTTATAGTCTGACATTGCCTAAGCTTGAGGACTTTTTTGTCGCACGTTCAGAAAATAAGGCAAAAGCAAAAATACTTTATAGTTTGCTTTATAAAGATAAGATAGCGTCTTTTTCAGAGATAGATATTTTTGGTTTGCGGACTATTAAGATGCTAGAAGAGGAGCTTTCGCTTGATGAGTTGGTACTGTTGGAAAAAAGAGAAAGCAAAGACGCGGCAAAACTGCTCTTTAGGCTTTTTGACGGCAACTCTATTGAGACTGTTTTGATGAGGCATGATTATGGCAATGGCTTGTGCGTTTCGACTCAGGCAGGCTGCAACATGGGCTGTGTTTTCTGCGAAAGCGGAATAAATAAAAAGATACGAAATCTGGAAGCGCACGAAATGGTTTTACAGATTTTATACGCAGAAAAGGCATTAAACACATCCGTAAGCCATATAACTCTTATGGGGATAGGCGAACCTTTGGATAATTATGATAACGTTATGAAATTTATTGACATAATTGGCTGTCAGCGTGGACTTGATATTGCCGCTAGACATGTTACCATTTCGACATGCGGGCTAATTCCTCAGATAGAAATGTTGAAAAATAGGGAAACGCACAGCAATTTGGCATTAAGTCTGCATGCGCCGAACGATGAAATAAGAGGAGCGTTAATGCCGATAAACAAGGTGTATGGAGTAAAAAAACTGATGGAGGCAGTTAAGTCGTATTCATTGGTAAAAAATAAGAAAACCACAATTGAATATATTTTATTATCAGGCATAAATGACAGTGATGAGTGTGCAAAGGAGCTTTGCGGGCTGTTAAATGGCATTAAGTGTTATGTAAATCTGATACCATGCAACGAAACAAGTCTAGGATTTAAACGACCTGAGAAAGAACGGATAGATAATTTTTATAGGATACTGTTGGATAACGGGAAAAGGGCAACTATACGGCGGGAATTCGGAAGTGGTCTTAAGGCAGCGTGCGGACAGCTTCGCGGCGGCTTTATTGATAAATTAAAATATTCAGGAGGAGAGCAATGAATAAGTGTCCACAATGTAATGCTGATGTGCCGGACGGAGTTAATTTTTGTCCTGCTTGCGGCTGTAAAATCAGTGGCAAATCAGAAAACATAGGAGAAAAATTTAAGGATTTAAACAATACAGATGAATTTACCAATGAGTTTTCACCTGATGATATCGAAAATACAAAGGGTGTTTCAATTCTTTCGTATTTGGGAATTTTGTTTATAATCCCATTGATCATGTATCCAAATTCAAAATTTGCAAAATTTCATATTAACCAGGGAATAGTGTTTTTTATCTTTAGCGTAATAGCAAGTGCGTTGTCGGGGATTTTGGCCTTTATTCCGGTTATCGGATGGATATCAATAGCAGTGATTTATCTGGTATTGTTGATTTTTATGATACTTGGAATAGTCAACTCCGCGACCGGAAGAGCTAAGGAATTGCCGTTGATAGGGAAGTTCAGAATCGTAAAATAACCATAAAATAGCAACTAAAATATTGACAAGCTTAAATTTTTATGTTATAATTATATTACCTCAAAAGAAAAGTTTCTTTTGAGGTATTGTTCGGAAAGATGGCTGAGCTGGTCTAAGGCGCACGATTGGAAATCGTGTGTGGGCTAATACCCCACCGAGGGTTCGAATCCCTCTCTTTCCGCCATTAGGTGTATATTAATGAGTTCATGTCCCCCCGTCCTTAGTAGGGGGGATGTGCTGCTTATAATCCTTTAACTTTAAATTTAGTAAATTTAAAGTTAAAGGATTATAAGCAGTGGCGGGTGATTTTCAATCTCCCGCTGACGCTTGTTAAAACACTGGAAGCGGCTTCGCCGCAGATGTTTGAAAATGTGATTATTGATATACAGTCACATAATTGAGAGTAGTATAAAAAGATAAATCTTTTTATAGAAGTTATCATCAAGAAAACGCAATATAACGCAATATAGCGGACAGAAGGGAATTAGGCCAAAGGGCGAGGCTTGCCCTATAATCTAACAGCGTTAGATTATATTTCATCGTTAGGAGAAACACCAATGTCGAGAGTCAGACAGCAGCGTCATTCAGAAGAACTTCGCAGTCGTATCCTTGAAACCGCGCAAAAAATAATCCTTGAGGATGGGATAAATGCTTTATCAGTCCGTCGTGTGGCAAGTGAAATAGACTATGCGGCACCGGTAATTTACCAGTATTACCGCAATAAAAACCACTTAATATCATGCGCGATTCAGGAAGGATATCGAAAAATATTGGAGTCCGTAGAACCGATTCCACCAAACCTATCTCCGGATGAGGAGCTTCGTATATCCTTTAAACATTTTATGGACAGCGCAATGCAGGTGCCGAAAGCATATAAGGCGTTTGTACTCCAAATCTCTTCCGAACTATTGGCAGAAACATCAGTTTTAGGTAAGGACGGTAGCAAAAAAAGTCCGACGCTTGCGAGCATTATTTCTTCGTTGGAGTCTGGGATAGATGCGGGACTGTTTTTGCCTTGTAACGTACAGCTAACGGCAAGAGTTTATTGGTGCGCTATGTTTGGCTTGTTTTTCCGTCTTATATTAGAAACCGATATTTCGGCGGAGGAACGGGAAGCTCTTATACAACGCCATCTCGATGTTTTGCTAAGAGGAATTTCTGCGCATTAATGACCATTGCATTTTAATTACACAAGAAGTTTAGAGTCTGTTAACAATAATTAATGTATCGGTATCATTGAGAAATACATAAGTGATTTGTTAGCCAAGCCGATAGGCGTGAGCTGTGCGATGTTGCCCAAGCTTGTCGTAACGGGTAAAGATTTTTAGAAACCTCTCCAGACGCGGGGAAAAGCGTTCAATCTCATTTCTTTGATATTCTCACGGCCTCTTTACGTTTTGTTTTTGAAGAATCACAGGAATATACTAGTTTGCAAACAGCACCCGCAACGCGCAAGTAGTGGGTGCTGTTCGGCGAAAGAGAAAACGCTGCAACCGAATGGTCAGACGCGGAGACCATTTTCGCGTTGGCACGGCAGATAGCGAATGATTTTATCAAATTGCTTTTCTGTTATTTTCATACTTTATTTTACTATGTTTTATCTTATATCAGTTTGACTTTTTATTGACTATAAGTCAAACTGATATAACACTGCGCAAAGCGCGGTGCACCGCCATCGGCAGCGAGCGTTTTTGTGGGATTAATTTCCATAAAAACGCAAATTGCTATAATTTGCAATAGTTATAACAGACTCTAATAAAAAATTTAAAGGGAGTAGATCATATCATGAAAAATTGGAAAGTAAAGTCCAAAATTATGGGAGGATTTGTCGGCGTTTTCCTACTTTTGACAATTCTTTCTGTGACAGTCATCATTTTCTTTGTGACGTCGAGCGAAACGCTGTCAAGCTACGCGACTGCCGGACAGGAGAAGTTGCTCAGGGCGAGCACAGACCTCATGAATATGCGCAGGATGACAGGTATGATACACGCCTTTGCCGGAGATGAAGAACGCATTGACGGATATCACAATGAATTCAATGCTTCCTATGAAGCTGTGGTAAATTATCTGGATACCTATTTGAGCATCTCCGGTAGCAATCCCCAACTTTTGCCGGAGGATATTGCGGCCATATCATCAAGCGTTTCCCAAATGGAGAAAGAGTTATCTCAATACAAAACACTGTTGTTCGAGCCAAATGTAGTGAACGCGAAGAAAGGCGACATAGAGGCCTTGAACGCCTCTAATGTCAAATATGGCTCTTTGATAGTGTCCGTGAGTGAGGGCATCACGGCGCTGATTGAACAAGAGGGAAAAATGCAGTCGGACGGCATTGCGAATACAATGTCTTTGATACATTTCATGGTTTGGGTATTTGTGGGGGTCACCGCAGTAGTTTTAGTCATTTCCCTACTTCTGGGGTTATACATATCTGGCATGATCAGCAAGCCGTTGTCTTTGTTAAGCGCTTTTATGAATAGGGCCGGAGGCCAGGGGGATATTACCCTGAGCCAAACCGATTTTGAGGTGATTGGCAAATACGGCACTATACAGGATGAAGTCGGTCAGTGCACCGCCTCAACGGCAAGCTTTATACAGCATGTATTAGGAATTTCAGAGGTATTGTCCAGTATCGCCGAGGGCGACCTAACTCATGATTTTAAGCTGCTTTCGGACAAAGACGTCATGGGGATTTCGCTAATCAAGATGAGCGCGAATCTCAACAACATGTTTGGCAATATAAACGCCTCATCCTCACAAGTATCCATCGGAGCAAATCAAGTGTCGGACGGCGCGCAGGCTCTATCGCAGGGTTCGACCGAGCAGGCCGCTTCAATCGAGGAATTGTCAAGCTCTATCGCCGAGATATCTGACAGAACGAGACGTAACGCGGAAATGGCGGAGAAAGCCGCCGAGCTTGCGGATACAATTAAGTCCAACGCGGAAAAAGGAAGCGCTCAGATGGGTGAGATGATGTCGGCCGCAAAAGAGATTCATACAGCTAGCCAGTCTATCGGCAAAGTCATGAAAACCATCGATGACATCGCCTTTCAGACCAACATTCTTGCTTTGAACGCCGCCGTTGAGGCCGCGCGTGCCGGCCAGCATGGCAAAGGGTTTGCCGTGGTCGCCGAGGAAGTAAGAAATCTTGCCACAAAGAGCGCAAGCGCGGCGAAAGAAACAGACAGCCTGATCGCGAATACGATAGAAAAGGCGGAGCTTGGCGTCCGTATTGCCGGAAGCACGTCTGAAAGCTTTGCAGAAATCGTATCCGGCGTCAATGAAAGCAGTCGGTTTGTTTCTGAAATTGCGCGCGAATCAGAGGCGCAGTCTATTGGCATATCGCAAATCAATACGGGAATTAACCAAGTGGCTCAGGTAGTGCAACAAAACAGTGCGACCGCGGAACAGTCGGCCGCCGCGTCCGAGGAAATGAGCTCGCAGTCTGCTATGTTGCAAGAGTTGATATCACAGTTTAAGATTAAGGACGGAAGGAATCGCGGCAATTTATAGTAAATTAAGGGGGTTGCCGTGCACCCCGTTATCAGTATTATCAGCTGAGACCGTTTAAAAGTTAGTGTAAATGGCAATAATCACCACAAAAGTAAGGTGGTTAGAAATAATGTCAAAAGGAACTAGAACTTGTTCAGATTAAAGTTTTATAAATAACAGACTATATAAAGAACATGAAAAAATTAAAAAGCACTTGCCAGTACCGCGCAGAAAACCGGCAACAGACACATTGGAATTAATAAACGCCGTGCTTTATCTTGTCGAAAACGGCTGCAAATGGCGTGCCTTGCCTAAAGAATTCGGAGATTGGCACGTTATTTATGTACGCTTTAACGGCTGGTGCAAGAAAGGAGTTTGGCAGCGGCTCTTTTCCGCGCACGTCTGCCTTGACAGTACAACGGTCAAAGTTCGCCCGGACGGCACCGAAGCTTTTAAAAAGCGGTAAACAAGCCATAGGGCGAAAGGTGGACTGACTTTAAAAATTCATGACATTGTTGTTTTTGCGAAAAATCTGCTTGACTTTTCCCTTTCGACCGGCAATGCTCATGACGCGCCCGAGGGGAGCAAGCTGCTTGAACGGATTTGCAGAGATGATTCTCAACCGGTGTGGTACATTACCAATCCGTTATCACTACACATAAGAAATTTCTCAATATCATGAGAAAAAACAAGGTGATTACTAGTTTTGTAATACTCTGATCAATCATAATGCTCTGTAAGTTCCAAAGGCAGTTATGGCTTTAGCTGAGGGATTGTTATCAAAATGCTATCAGGGGGGTTATCAAATTATTATTGAGAAATATCATATATATCCCCGGTCTTCACAAAGTGCGGTGACTGCCTTTTTAAAAGATTTCAGTTTTGCCTGATATCCTCGATGTTGTGTAATCAATGTGCTTACACTCATTTCATTACAAATGAGCAACTCAGCAACGGATAATTTGAAATTTTGTATTACCTGCTCAGAAATAAATTCTTCGGGCTTATCATAAGCGTCGTATTCCCCAGCGCAAAAGCTCAAAAGAACTTCTGCATACCATTTCCGTATCTGCTTTTCCATACAGTTGTGGATTGCGATTACAGATTCATGCACACTACTGGCCTTTATAAGAAATGCCTCTTCTGTTAGAATATCAAATCTACCGGTAGCATGTGCCATATCATTGCGTGTAATAACGATGTCATTAACGCTTTTAATATGTGTCTTTTCTAAATCTATAATTTTAAAAAGCTTGGCTATGTCTTTTTCAGGAATTAAGCTGTAGGCGAATATGCTATCTGCATCTTCTATTTTTAATTCGGCTTCTCTCCCATTGTAAGCCCTTGCAAAAACAATAGCATCTTTATAGCGCTCAGAGCTTATCTGACCTATCTTCCATGCTGTAGCATATATGTAAGTCATATACAAAAGGTGTATGCCGAAGTAAGCAAATTGATACTGTCCATATTTGAAATTTACTAAAACAAGATTTGTTACATTTTGAATATAATTGCTTACGTCTTCATCATCGACCGGGTCAATTGGTAGATAACTCAGAATTTCATTAAGAAAAGGAACCTCCGTGTATTCGAGGGGTTCTGACACATTATTCACCCCACAATCCATTTATGATATTCTTGATTTTTAAAGTAAAAACATCAATCAGTTTTTTGCTAGGCTCAATTAAAGACTGTTCTGATTTTATGTCAGATAGTATCTTTGCTTGCACCTCAAGTGAAGGAAGAGGTATAGAAAAGTCTTTCACATAATTCAAGTCAATGCGTTGCTGACCAGCTGTGCCAGTCATAAATGCCTTACCTTTCGATAAAAAGTCAGAGGAGTTTATATGGTAAAAGATCCATTCGGGGAATACCAGATCCGTCTTAGCGCGTATTACGATATACTCAGTCGAACCGAATCCAATGCCATTCTTCAAGTCGCGAGCCATTCCGGCTTTCCCATTTTCAAAGCAAGGGGTTATCTTAGCAAGCAAAATATCGTTATTCCTAAAAAAGGTGAAACCAGTGGATACATTGGATAAGGTCCTCTCTTCTTTTACGGCAAAATCTATATTGAATACATTTAAGTCTGACATTGGAACAAATGAAACCTTTGTATCCGCCGCTAGAGATTTAATTTCTTCTTTCGATGGCCTAAACATAGCTATGTCTTTTAAAGCGAAATAATCACCCTTTATGTTTTGTGGTATAGAGGGTTTATAGCTGTCGATAATAGCTCTCGCTCCATTAATAACTCGTTGATAAGATTCTATTTCCTCTACAAATTTCTTTTGATTATCCAAGGAACACAATGGTATCTGAATGGTCATGAAGTTTTCTTTTGAAATTTCTTTAAATGTTCCTCCGCTAGCCATATGCAACATTTCATCTTTTTTTGCAGTTAGCATATAAGCTAAATACTCGGGTAGAATGACCGAGTGATCATTGATGACGATATTTTTGAACCCCTGATTTGTGGCTAGCTCTGTTTTAGTTATACCAATTCGTCCAATAGTTGCCCTTGAAGAAACCACAACCGTGTTAATTGGCAAGAGTTTTGCACTTGAATTGTTCAAGCCTTCTGCTGTGATTGTTCTTTCACTGCTAAATATTGGGGTGATAAAATTATCAGCAGGCAAATCTGCAAGCGTAATCCAGTTTACATCGCCATTCCAGTATCTTGGATTAGAACTGCTTGGAGTGCCGCCAGATAATATCGAAAAATACCTTTTATCGCCTAAATAAATAAGCGGATAACTTGCATCTTGAGTCCTGAGCTTTCTATATCTGCTTCCTACTAAAACAAAAGAGTTATCGCGTACCCTGTCAAGCGGAATTGCTTCAAATCCCACTTGCATCATCTCTTCAGCTTGATCGGCATCTAGTTTTCTGTATTCCTCAAATTTACTCAAGTCGCTTGGCGTTTCTAGTTTGCGACGATGATTATCAAGCGTATATCCATCACTTTTGACATCAAAATACCAGAAATCTTTCCGCTTGTTCTTAGAGGGTATCTTTTGATTAACTTTCTTCGCATAAACGATATTGGTCTTTACCCCAGTATACGGCAAGAAAACCCCTTGTGGTAAAGAGATAACACTTTGAAGTTCACAGCGTTCTAACATATATTCGCGCATTTTGGCCAAATCCTTACGGAATAAGAAGCCCTCTGGCACGACCAGAGCCATTCTACCATTTTGCGAAAGACTGCTAATGGCTTTCATACAATGCTGAACACATATGCTGTCACCATTTGTGCTAGGGATATCGTAAAGTCCCCCATAATTTGTCTTCTGCGAATATGGCATATTAGTTATTACTGCATCGTAAGCAATGTAGTTATCCTCTGACAGCTCAACATTGTTAGCGTCGTCTCTACATATCTCGCCTTTCTCGTTTCTAATTATATTATTTAAATAGACTGGGTTAGCCAAGCTGTCTTGCTTATGTATATTACTGTGCCCATCACCAACCAATATCATATTCATTTTTGTAATTCTGGCGGTGTCGGTTATTTCATTTCCGTATACTGTTTTTTCTCGAAGTTTTTTTAGTAGTTCTGGATCGTTTCCAGCTATGTTCCTTTCTATATATCTAAAGGTTTCGATCAAGAAACCACCAGTGCCACAAAAAGGGTCATAGATTTTCTCTCCGATTTTTGGGTCAATAAAACGCACCATCGTCTTAACAATATGACGAGGCGTAAAATATTCTCCAAGATCATTCTTGGTTGAAGTCGATTCTTTGAGAAAATATTCAAAAGCATCGCCTTTTACATCACTATCTACATCAGTCAATGTAAGCGGATCAAGCTTATCAATAATGCTTTTGAGAATGTCCGTATCTTCGATATGTAAAGGCGTAAATATAGTTGTGCCATATAACGC